>JAUNNW010000104.1 GCA_030531285.1 Synergistaceae bacterium
TCGTCGTGCGTTGCGTAGGTTGAGTTGCAGCCTGACGGGTCGTGCATGACAATCAGCCCCCCAAGCTCGTAGAGAGCCGAGGAAACGCCCATTACGTCGGCGGTATAGGTTGAGAGTATTCTGTTAACCTGCTTCACAGCATCCGCACCCCCAGCCCTTTATCTGTATCAGGCTGATGTCTTTTTCGTTTTCCGCCGCATCGCGCATTTCGCGAAGAAGCCTGTTTATTCCGTCAAAGCCCCAGAGCCCCGCGCCTTCGACAATGTTCACGAAGTGCGGCGTTTTGTTGAAAAATGCCGCTTTCTGCCCCACCGCAAGCACGTCTCTTTCGCCGTGAGGAAGGAATTGCGCAACAGGATTGAGCGTGGAGTATATTTTCAGCTGCGGTGCGCTTTTTTTCAGCCGCTCAAATGCCGCCCTGTCGCCTTCGGCGAACACGTTGCCGAAGACACCGGCAACATTGAAGCCGTGTGCAAGCAGATATTCCGCAAATTCAAGCGGGAGCGGCACCGCCGTGTAGTCTATTTCTACCGGCATGTCTTTTACAATTTTCTTTGTTTCAAGCGTTTCTTTTTCGGTTTTCTCTTTCAGCTTTTCAACGTCGGGCATTTCACAGCCAAGCGTTTCCGCCGCATGGCGGAGACAGTTTTCAATTTTCGCGTAGTCAAAGCAGAGGGGAAGAATGAGAGCCTTCTGTCCGAGCCTTTCGCTCAGCGCGAGATTTCCGCTGTCCGAATAAGGCATTGTGCTGATATTTGCGATGCTTCCGCCCATGCTCTGAAATTCTTCATAGCTTTTACAGCTGCATACGTCTTTTATTTCATATCCTGCGTTTTCGAGCATCTGCACAAGCTCGCAGCTTTTTGGGAGCGCTTTTACGTTTCCGAGAATATTGACGCTTTTTACTTTTGTTTCCGGTTTCAGCAGGGTGTACATCTGCTTTCTCAAAAGCGGCTCAGCCTGCCCTACAGTTTTTCGCATTATGAGGTTCATATAGCAGTCGGCAAAGTCAATGTCCGGAAATTTATTCCGCAGTTCGGAATAGACAAAATTTAAATCGCATCCAATAAAATTGTGTATGCACGTTGTAAAAAGAAGCACGGCTTTCGGGCGTTCAGGAAGCTTTTCAAGTATGTCCGAAACACCGTTGATAATCAGCGCGTCAATCTTTCCGTCAATCAGATTTTTTTCTTCTATCGCTATCGTTGAGAAGCGCTCCATACAGCCCATTTCGGCGGCGGTCAGGACAACTCCGCGAAGGCACGCCTGCGCCGCTGCGTAAATCTGATGGCTTTCGGGAACAAGCATTCCCACGTGGACAATATTCCAGTTACCCCGCGCGGGGGGACTGTATTCGAGCGACGATTTGAAAGGCGCAGGGAACTGCGCTTCGGCGATATTCACAACAGCGTTTCTTTCATTTAACGCCCTTAACATTTTATTTTTCCGCCCGCCTGTACTTTTCTCATTTTGCACACAAAGAAGCCTTCGTAAAGTTCCGCAGGCTTTACGCACAGAGCGCCGCTGATTTTTGACGGAAGGCACGGTATTGTTTCCATGCCTTCAAACGAAATGGGGACAATTTCAAATCCGCTGTCTAAAATTTTCAGCGCGTTGTTTTCGTTTTCACTTTCAAGCACGGAGCAGGTGGAATAGACAAGTTCCCCGCCTTTTTTCAAAAGTCCCGCCGCTTTTTTCAGCAGGGAAAGCTGAAGCGCCGCACTTTTTGAAACAAGTTCCTCCGTGAAGCCTTCAGGCAATTTTCCGCCGCTTAAATTCAAGGTTCCGCTTCCGCTGCAAGGCGCGTCAAGCAGTATTTTGTCAAACGACAGGAAATTATCAAGCCGTCTTGCGTCCTGAACCATTACGTACACGGAGTTCGCTCCCTGTCTTGCAAGGTTGAATTTAAGCTTTTCCGCGCGGATTTTGTTGCGTTCGCACGCCGTAACGTGTGCCTTGTTCGCGGAAATCGCCGCAATCTGTGTTGTTTTGCCGCCCGGGGCTGCCGCCATATCCAGTATGTCTTCGCATGCCTGAGGGTTAAGAACTATCGGCGGAAGCATTGAGGAAAGGCTTTGCAGATATATTTTTCCTTCTTTATACTCCGGAAGTTCCCATACGGCGCTTTCACGCGCGTTTTTAAGAATGAAGGCTTCCCTGCTCCATACGGCATTCTTAAATTCAATTCCGGCTGACGTAAGCGCCTGCGCAATTTCTTCCGCGCTGCTTTTCAGCAGATTGGCACGGAGCGTAACGGCACGGTTACACGACAGACCGGCAAAAATTTCTCCGGCCGTTTCTGCACCGTACTGTCGTTCAAGAGTTTCGCGCAGGAATTCCATTTCCCCAACCCCTTGCAAAATAGCGTATATGCGCTAAACTGTACGGGTCAATTATACAGGAATAAGGAGATTTGAGACCATGAATTATGCTGAGGAGTCGCTTAAACTGCACGGACAGTGGAAAGGCAAGATAGAAGTCGTTTCCGCCGTAAAGCTTGAAACGAAAGAAGATTTGTCGCTTGCCTACACGCCTGGCGTCGCACAGCCGTGCCTTGAAATTCAAAAAGACGTGCAGAAAAGCTACGACCTGACGCGCAGACACAACCTCTGCCTCGTCGTAACCGACGGAAGCGCAGTGCTGGGCCTTGGAAACATAGGACCTGAAGCCGGTATGCCCGTTATGGAAGGAAAATGTGTGCTTTTCAAAACCTTCGGCGGAGTTGACGCCTTCCCTCTCTGCATAAAATCAAACGACACCGACGAAATCGTCAACACAATTTACATGATTTCAGGCAGTTTCGGCGGCATTAACCTTGAAGACATCGCAGCGCCGCGCTGCTTTGAAATTGAAAAGAAACTGAAAGAAAAATGCGACATACCCATTTTCCACGACGACCAGCACGGAACGGCAATCGTTACCCTCGCAGGGCTTATAAATGCGCTCAAACTGACGGGCAGAAGCAAAGAGAACGTTAAAATAGTGATTAACGGGGCAGGCGCGGCTGCCATCTCGATTACGAAGCTTCTGTTAAGCTGCGGCTTTGAAGACATTACGCTCTGCGACAGAAAAGGCGCAATATACGAAGGGCGCGACGGGCTTAACCCCGTCAAGGAAGAAATCGCGCTTGTCACGAACAAAAACAGAACAGCCGGCGGACTTTCCGAAGCAATCAAGGGCGCAGACGTGTTTATAGGCGTTTCGGCGCCGAACGTGCTTACGACGGAAATGGTAAAAACAATGGCAAAAGACTGCATAATCTTTGCCTGCGCCAACCCAACGCCGGAAATTTTCCCCGAAGACGCCAAAGCCGGCGGCGCAAAAGTCGTGGCAACGGGAAGAAGCGACTATCCAAACCAAATAAACAACGTGCTTGCCTTCCCCGGAGTATTCAGAGGAGCTTTTGACGTCCGCGCTTCGGATATCAACGAAGCGATGAAACTCGCCGCCGCTTGCGCAATCGCAAACCTTATTTCGGACGAAGAACTCAGCGAAGATTGCATTATCCCCGATCCGTTCGACAAACGCGTTGCGCAGGCTGTCGCATTAGCCGTTGCGCGGGCGGCAAAAGACAGCGGCGTCGCAAGAATATAAACTCATCGTTGAGCAATATTCCACGTTTTGATTGAACAATATTTCAACGTTTGACTGAGCAGTATTTTTGAATTTCGTTGAGCGTTTTTTATGTTGTTGCAAACAAAAAGCCTCCGGTTTTCCGAAGGCTTTTTTATTTGAAGTGTTATATCGCAGCTTTGCAGATTTCGATAAAACTGCCGTATTTGAGCGAGGCGCCTCCGACCAAAACTCCGTCGATGTCCGGCTGTGCCATGATGTCTGCGGTGTTGTCAGGCTTAACGCTTCCGCCGTAAAGTATGAGAACGTTTTCGGCAAAGTCTGCGCCGTAAAGTTCTTTGATTGTTTCGCGCACAAATTTGCAGATTTCTTCCGCGTCCGCAGGGGTTGCCGTTTTGCCGGTGCCTATTGCCCACACGGGTTCGTATGCGATTATGAATTTATCCGCCGCAACAGAAACGCCTTTCATTCCTTCGACAAGCTGTGCTTTGATTACGTCAAACGCCGTGCCGTTTTCTCTTTCTTCAAGCGTTTCGCCGACACAGTAGACAGGCGTCATTCCGGCTTTAACCGAGGAAATGAGCTTTTTGTTAAGGAATTCGTTGGTTTCACCGAATATGTGCCGTCTTTCCGAATGTCCGATCAGGACGTATTTAACTTCGAGTTCCTGAAGCATCGGTATGGAAACTTCTCCTGTGTATGCGCCTGATTCTTTGTCGTTCACGTTCTGCGCGCCGACAATCATAAGCGGGTCAGGTTTGCATTCAAGCGATTTGGCAAGAGAAAGAAACGGCGGAAAAACCGCAATCTGAAGCTGTTTTGTGCCGACTGCCCTGAAAAGTTTGTCATCGTTTTCAAGCAAAGCGCCGAAGCCTTTCATGAAGTCTTCCGCAACCGCTATGCCGTTGTTCATCTTCCAGTTGCCTGCAACAAATATTTTTCTCATATTTCTGCCTCCAAAAAATGCTCCAATGCACGGAGCATAAAATTACTCCTTAATTATGTATGGCTCTATGCCGGGAAGCATTTTGCCTTCAAAGAATTCAAGGCTGGCGCCTCCGCCGGTTGACACGTGCGACACCTGTTTTGCGAAACCAAACAAGGTGGCCGCCGCCGCCGAATCCCCGCCTCCGGCTATTGTCAAAGCGCCTTTTTCCGTCGCTTCGGCTAT
>JAUNNW010000105.1 GCA_030531285.1 Synergistaceae bacterium
TATGGCTTATGTTTACTGTACCCAATAGCAATTTTGGGAAAAATTAAAACGGCTTAGGAGATTTTAACGTTTCCCAAGCCGTTGTGTTTGTTTTGTTGTTATTCAGCGCGTTTTTTGCCATAAAGATTAATCGCAGATTTCAAACAAGTCCTTGGCGACTCCGCATACTGGACATGACCAGTCGTCAGAAATTTCTTCAAAGGGCGTGTCCGGTGCAATACCGCCGTCAGGGTCTCCCTTTTCAGGATCGTATATGTAACCGCAAACCGTGCAGACGTATTTTTTCATATTTTTCACTCCCCTCCGGTATTCAACCGTTTGCCTGTTCAAAATTATACTGCAAAAACTTTACGCTTCAAACAGTTTCTGTTCTATGCCAGTTGTAAGCCGTTCGGCTCCGTTTTCGGTTACAAGGTAGTCGTCTTCAAGTCTCAGACCGCCCCAGCCTTCAATATATACGCCAGGTTCAACCGTAAGTGTGTCCCCTGCCTGCAGCATAAATTTCTGCCTTTTAGAGAGCAGTCCGTATTCGTGGATTGAAAGACCGAAGCCGTGTCCCAGCCCGTGCGTAAAATATTTGTCCAGTCCATATATTCCAAGCATTTTTTCGGCAAGTTCATGCACACCGCTGCCGGAAACTCCTGCCATCAGCACCTCAGCACATCTGTTGTGAACCTGATAGAGCGCGTCGTGCAACTCTTTTGCCCTGCCGTCAGCGTTTCCGATGACAAAGTTTCTCGTTATGTCGCAGAAATAGCCGTTAAATCTTGCGCCGTAGTCAACAGTAACCGTTTCTCCGCGCTTCATTTCTTTGTCCGTTGCCCTGCCGTGCGGCATTGAGCCGCGCACCCCGGAAGCGACTATCATATCAAAGCCGTTTTCACCGCCGAGAAGGTTTATGTTATAGTTGAGCAGAGCCTCAAATTCTTTTTCTTTCATACCGTCTCTGACATTGTCAAGAGTATTCAAAAATGCTTTTGCACCGATTTCCGCCGCTTTTTTGATGCAGCGTATCTCTTTTTCATCTTTTGTACGGCGCAGGCTCATTATGAAATCGTCCGCCGCAGTCCATACCGTGTTTTCAGGCATTGCCGCTTTCCACAGCGAGTAGCTTGTATTATCCGCTTCACAGAGAATGCTTTTTGCCCCGTGTTTTTTCAGGCTTTCGCGTACATCCTGAGCTACGCCCCCGTTCATCTGCACCGTTTTCAGCGGCGATTGTGCAGAACCCTGCTCGAAATAGCGTCCGTCAAGGATAAGTTCCTCATCTTCAGGATAAACGACCAATGCCCCACATGTCCCCCGAAAGCCGCTCAAATAATAAAGGCTCTCCCAGTTTGAGTCTTCGTCGTTCATAACGACAAAGGCACCGCAGTTTGTCAATTTTAGATATTCGCGAAGTTTTTCAATGCGTTTTAATATGTTTTTCATTCCGTTTTTCCCCCGTTGCAGAGCGAATACACGCATCCGCAGTAATTCTGCCTGTACAGACCCAGCCGTCTGCTTTCATCAACAGAGCGTTTGAAGCCGTTGTTTTTCCGCCATACCCTTTCTATCCATTCTACGCCGTACTTTTCAGCCGTTTCGGCGCCGATTTTGTTAATCAGAGCGGCGTTTTTGTGAGGGCTTATTGTCAGAGTCGTGGAGACAGCGTCATAGCCGTTTTTTGCGGCATATTCGGCTGCTGCCTCAAGCTGCGCGCAGAAGCATATTTCGCAGCGTTTGCCGCCTTCCGGCTCATCGGCAAATTTTTCAGCGCGCGAGAACCACGCCGGTGGCGCGTATTCAGGCAAAACAACGGAAGCCCCCACAGACGCTTTGAGCATTTTCAGAGCTTCCAGTCTTTTTTCGTATTCTTCTTCCGGATGAATATTGCTGCCGTAAAAATATCCGGTTGTCTCAAAACCTTCCGCTATGTATTCCGGCCACGGAATTGTCGCGTCAGGAGCGCAGCAGATATGGAGCAGAAGTTTTTTTGCCATTATTCTTCGGGCTGTTCCGTTTCCGTGTCGTTTCCGCTTCCGGCAGGACGTTTTGGCAAAGGGAGCGTTTTAACGGCAAATATGAGATAACCCGTGTGTCCTATCATTGTGTCCTGCGGACGTATGCGGCGCGGGTCTGTTTTGTAGTCGCGAAGCATAATTTCACACACGCGGATGTCAACGAAGTTAAATTTTTCCAGCGCTTCAAGCGTTAGCGTAATCTGATTAACCGTCGGAACAAGCACCCCGAGATGGCAGCCCGCTTTCAGCGCCTCGTATGCCTTGTCTATATGCTCCCACGGCTTTGGAATATCAATATAGACAGCGTCTGCATCGCGTTCCTTAAAGCCTTCCGACAGCTCGCGGACGTTGAATTCTATTCTGTCCGATACGCCCCAGCGCTCGGCATTTTTTCTTGCAAGTTCTGAAAATTCAGGACGCCTGTCGTATGTGCAGACTTTTCCGTTTTCCCCGACAAAGTGCGCTATAGTGCAGCAGAGACTCCCTGAGCCTGTGCCGCATTCCACGCAGGTACAGCCGGAAAAAAGATTGAGGTGCTGAATGATATAGCCGGCGTCTTTCGGGAAGATTATCTGCGTCTGCCTGCGTATGTGGCGCGTATAGTCGCCGAGCGACGGGTGAAGCAGATAGTAAAGGTCTCCTTTTTCAGTCCATACTCCCTCACCGAAATCGTGCTTAACAAGCTCGTCATGGTAAATCTGCGCAAAATGCGTGCCGAGAGATGCGCCCCGCGTAACCTTTACCATATAACTGTCACCCTTTTTAGGGTTCCAGATATAAACGAGGTCTCCGTATTCAATCATTATTTGAGAAGCGCCTCAACTTCAGCCGCAATGTCTTCCGGCGCAAGTTTCATTTCAGCCATAACCTCATCGCTTCTGCCCGACATACCGTAGTGCGCCGCACCCATGTTTTTAAGTTTAACGGCTTTTCCGGCGCGCGCAATCTGCATCGCAACGATTGAACCCATACCTGAATTTACGTTGTGGTCTTCGCAGGTAATAAGCGGTTTGTCACCAAGAAGCGCAAGCAGTTCGTCAGTATTTATCGCAAGCGGCGATGCGCAGTGAAGAACTGCCGCGTCAATGCCTTTTGCTTTCAGGATGTCTTTTGCGGCAAGCGCACGGTTCACAAAATGTCCCATGGCAAGAATTACCGCGTCTTTACCTTCGCGGATAACGTCTATTTTGCCGTATTCGAATTTGTAATCCCCGCCGAAGAACGGCTCGCCGTTTTCTTTGAGAACGACAGGGCATTTGCTTCTGCCCATCGCCTCGCAGATACAACCGGGCTCTGTCAGCATCCAGCGCGTCGCTCTGTCTGTCTGGTTGGGGTCTGCGGGAACAACAACTTTCCAGCCGTAGGTATTGCGGAAAAGTCCAACGTAATCGACACACTGGTGCGTCATTCCGTCTTCTCCCACGTCAAGTCCCGAATGTGTGAGCACTGTTTTGGTGTTTGCGCAGTTTATGTCGTTAAGGCGCTGCTGGTTGTACACTTCATCGCTTCCGAAAGCTCCGAAATCAGCCCAAAGAGTAACAACACCCGCCGTTGAGGCAGAACCGGCGGTTGTCGCCACGCAGTGTTCCTGAATGCCTGCCTCTACAAAATTATCAGGGCAGGCTTTGCCGAAATCCTTTACCATAACTGAGCCGGCAAGGTCGCAGTCAAACACGAGAAGCGGCGTTTTGCCTTCCTTTTTGTAGTTAAGCTCTCCAACCTCTGCCAGCGCTGTTCCGAATGCGCCGCGGTTGTCCTTTTTGTCTTCCGCCGTGTAGGTTTTCGGCGTGCCAAGGTCAAGCACGGCGGCTTCCGCCTTGTCCCCGCGTCCGAGAACAAGGGGCTCCCTGCGTTTTGCGACTGCAGCCTCATACAACTTTATATCACCGCCAAGTTCGGACAATGCCTGCTCAAGCTGTTCACCGGCGGCTGTTTTGCCGTGATATGTTGCGACATTCTGCATAAATGAAACACCCTTGCCCATAACAGTCCTGCAAAGCACTGCCGCGCACCCGTCACAGTTTGCGGCATCGCGCAGGGCTGCATACATCTGTTTGAAGGAATGACCGTCGCAGGTAAAAACTCTCCAGCCGTCTGCTTCCCAAAGTTCTTTGATATTTGAAGGCATAACGTCTTCAAGATTTCCGCCTATCTGTATATTGTTCCAGTCAACTATCGCCGTAAGGTTTGCAAGTTTTTCCTTAACCGCGATGCGCCGCGCTTCTGCGACCTGCCCCTTGACCTGTTCACCGTCGCCCATAACAACCCAAGTGCGCGCCTGAGAATTTCTCGCGCGCGCCGCAAGCGCGAAACCAACGCCTGCCGAAAGACCCTGCCCGAGGTTGCCCGTTCCCCAGTCAACTCCCGGAACACAGCGTTCAACGTGACCCTGAAACGCGCTGCCTGTGCGCCTGAAATTTGCAATCATGTCTTCTGCTTTAAAGAAACCGTATTCGGCAAGCGCCGAATAAAACCCCGCAGATGTATGTCCGTGGCTGACAACTATTCTGTCTCTTTCAACGTCGTCTGCTGTTTTAGGCGAAACGTTGGCGACTGCAAGCAGCAGCGTGTATATATCCATTGAAGAAAGCGCTCCGCCCGGGTGACCGCTGGCGGCGACAGAAGTTGCGAGCACAGAGGATATTCTTCCTCTCCTTGCCGCTTCCTGCAGCTCTGCAAGCCCTTCTTCACTTA
>JAUNNW010000106.1 GCA_030531285.1 Synergistaceae bacterium
GTTGTGTAAAGGTCGTCGTCTTTCCTGACAAAACGGCTGTCGGGACGCACTTCAACGACTATGAAAAGGTCTCCCGAAGGTCCGCCGTTCACTCCTGCGCCGCCCTGTCCCGAAACGCGGAGCCGTATGCCCGTGTCAACGCCTGCCGGAATGTTGACGTCAACGCTGTGCTGTTTGCGCACACGTCCCGTGCCTCTGCATTCGCGGCACGGCGAAACGATTTTCTTTCCGCGTCCGCGGCATTCGTAGCACTCGTGCTCCTGAACCATCTGCCCAAAAGGCGTCTGTATCGTCTGGCGGATTTTGCCTCTTCCGCCGCAGGTCGGACAGGTCTCAATTTTTGAGCCCGGTTCCGCCCCGTTTCCGTGACAGTGGTCGCACGTGTCGTAGCGCGGAATGCTGACTGTCTTTTTAACGCCGCGGTAGGCTTCTTCAAGCGAAATCTGGAGCCCGTATTCAAGATCCTCGCCGCGTCTCGGCGCGTTCGGGTCGCGTCTGCGGCTTCCGCCGCCGAAGCCTCCGCCGAAGATGTCTCCGAAAATGTCCCCTATATCGCCGAAGCCCTCAAAACCCTGCCCGCCGAAACCGCCGAAGCCCTGTCCGCCGCCGGGCATGTCGCCGACGTAGCCGAACTGGTCATACTGCGCGCGCTTCTGCGGATCGCTCAGAACCTCGTTTGCTTCGTTGATTTCCTTAAACTTTTCCGCCGCCTCGGCGTTGCCGGGGTTCGCGTCGGGATGATATTTCCTCGTCAGCTTGCGGTACGCCTTTTTTATTTCCTCGGCAGAGGCAGAACGTTCTACGCCGAGAATTTCGTAATAATCTCTTTTTCCTGCCATTCCGCCCCGCCTCCTCTGCTATTTGTTGTCTTCCGCGTGGAACTCGGCATCAACCGTGTTGTCGTCCGCCGGCTGCGCCGCGCCGTCCTGAGCCTGTGCGCCCTGTGCCTGTGCGGCTGCGGCGGCTTCCTGTGCTTTTTTGTAGGCTTTTTCCGCAATCGGGTGCATTGCTGTCATAAGCTCGTCAGCCGCTTTTTTGATTGCTTCCGTGTCATCGCCTGAAAGCAGATCGCGGACTGCCTTTATCTTTTCTTCAACAGCTTTCTTTTCGTCTTCCGTAGCGCTGTCGCCAAGTTCTTTAAGCGACTTTTCGGCGTTGTAGGCAAGGCTGTCGGCATTGTTGCGCGTGTCGATAAGTTCTTTTTTCTTTTTGTCTTCGGCTTCGTTCATTTCGGCATCTTTGCGCATCTTTTCAATTTCCTCGTCTGAAAGCTTTGAGGACTGAATCGTGATGTGCTGTTCTTTGTTCGTTGCTTTGTCCTTCGCCGTAACGTTGACTATGCCGTTGGCGTCAATGTCAAAGGTGACTTCAATCTGCGGGATTCCGCGCGGAGCCGGTGCAATGCCGTCAAGGTTGAAGCGTCCGAGCGTAACGTTGTCTGCCGCCATTGAGCGTTCGCCCTGAAGCACGTGGATTTCGACTGCCGGCTGATTGTCCTGCGCCGTTGAGAACACCTGACTCTTTGAAACAGGGATTGCCGTGTTTTTGTCGATAAGTTTCGTAAAGACGCCGCCGAGCGTTTCAAGACCGAGTGAGAGCGGCGTAACGTCAACGAGGACTATGCCCTTTGTTTCGCCTGTGATGATTGCACCCTGCAAAGCGGCTCCGACTGCCACACATTCGTCGGGATTGACGCCCTTTGTCGGTTCCTTGCCCATGATTTCCTTGACTTTGCGCTGAACCATCGGCATACGGCTTGAACCGCCGACAAGAAGAATTTTGTCAATGTCGCCCGCCTGAAGATTGGCGTCCTTAAGAGCCGTGCGGACAGGCTGTTCTGTCTTGTCGAGAAGCGCTGCCGTCAGTTCTTCAAATTTTGCTCTCGTAAGCTTCATTTCAAGATGTTTCGGACCGTTTGCGTCAGCCGTGATGAACGGAAGCGAAATTGAGGTCTCGGTCATTGAAGAAAGCTCAATTTTTGCCTTTTCTGCGGCTTCGCGGAGTCTTTGCGCCGCCATTTTGTCATTGCGGAGGTCAACGCCGTCAGATTTCTTGAATTCTTCTGCCATCCAGTTGACGACCGCCGCATCCCAGTCATCGCCGCCGAGACGGTTGTTTCCGTTTGTTGAAAGAACCTCGAAAACTCCGTCGCCGACATCAAGAATTGAAACGTCAAACGTACCGCCGCCGAGGTCATAGACCATAATTTTGTGGTCGCCCTCTTTGTCCACGCCGTAGGCGAGGCAGGCAGCCGTGGGTTCGTTGATGACACGCTGCACTTCAAGACCGGCAATTGTGCCTGCGTCTTTCGTTGCCTGACGCTGTGCGTCCGTGAAGTATGCAGGGCAGGTGATGACTGCTTTCGTAATTTTCGTTCCGAGATATTCTTCCGCGTCGTTTTTCAGCTTCTGAAGAATCATTGCCGAAATCTGCTGCGGGTTGTACTTCTGTCCGTCGATTTCAACCTTGTAATCCGTACCCATTTCGCGTTTGATTGAAATAACGGTGCGGTCGGGGTTGACTATTGCCTGACGCTTTGCAAGCTGTCCGACAAGTTTCTCTCCTTCTTTTGTGAAAGCAACGACAGACGGTGTCGTTCTGCTTCCCTCAGGATTGGGAATAACCGTGACGTTGTCCCCTTCCTTTACTGCTACGCAGCTGTTTGTAGTACCGAGGTCGATTCCAATGATTTTTTCCATTGCAAAACACTTCCCTTTCTATGATAATATATAAATCATTGCTGTATGCTATAGGCTTTCTTCCGCCGTCATTCTGCGGAAATCCGTAGGATTTAGCGCAGAATCCAGTGTCGTTTTAATTGCTTCTTTGGGTAATTCGTAATTGTTATTCAAATTTTCCAACCTTTACCTGTGCTGCTCTGAGCACCCGTCCGGCAAGAGTGTAGCCTTTTCTGAAAACCGCAAGAATGTCACCGTCTTCCGTCTCCTCCCTGACTGTCTCCATCATCACTGCTTCGTGCAGCGACGGGTCAAATTTTCCCTCCGCCTTTATCTCTTCCAGCCCCAGATTGCCGAGAACCTCGAAGAACTGCTTTATAACCATCGAAACCCCTTTGGCGAAATTGTCTTCCTTATCCGGCAGCGACTCAAAAATCCGCTCAAGATTTTCGTAGACCGGAAGCAGTCCGCTGACGGAACGCTCTGCCGCAAACTTTATGTCGCGCTCTCTGTCACGTTCCACGCGCGTGCGGAAATTGTAATAATCCGCTCTTGCCCTTGCCGCTTCCTCTGTCAGCGCTTTGATTTTGTCGTCTTTTTCGACAACCTCCGCTTTCAGCTTATCCGTTTCTGAAAGCTCCGTGACTTCTGCCGGCTGCGCGGAAACTTCGCTTTCCTTATTTTTCAGATCTTCTTCTTTATTTTTCTTCATCATTCAGCCTCCTCTGCAAGACTCTGCAAAACGCTGTCTATTGTTGAAATTGCTCTTTCGTAGTCCATTCGCTCCGGACCTATGATACCAACCGTTGCCCGCTGGTTTCCGGCAGTCGCCGTAGCCGTTATGACTGCCGTGTGTCTCAGCTCAGGGTGTATATTCTCTTCGCCGATAATTACGTTCAGTCCGTCCTCCGTAACGTTCTCAAGCAGCTCCGACATATTTTTTTCTTCTTCGATGAAGGAATAGAGCGCCTGAATCCTGCCGAGATCCTGAAAATCGGGAAGGTCAAACAGTCTGCGTTTGGAACCCGTAAAAACCTTTACGCTCCGTCTGCCCTCAAGCAGCTGCTCAATCTCACCCAGTGCCTGTTCGTAAGCATCGCGGTAATCGCGCAGCTCGTCGCTCATGTAGCTGCTCAGCACTTCCTTAACCTCTGTCCAACTTCTGCCCGAGAGCCTGTTGACGTAACGCGCAAGCTCTTCCAGCGTCTCCTGAGAAATATCCCACGGCATATTCAAAAGTTTTTTGTGAACTATACCGCCGTCAAGGACCACCAGAAGCAAAACGTTTCTTTCGCTCAGCCGCACAAAATCCACGTGGCGGAAACATTTCGTATCAAGAGGGGTCAAAGCCGCAATACCAACGTAGTTTGAAACCTTGCTCAGAAGCTCGCTCGACGTGGCAAGCGCACCTTCAATGCCCTGCCTGCTGTCGCTCAGCTGCTGCGCCATCCACTCGTTCGTGCGGCGGTTCCTTGCCCTCCGCAAAACAGCGTCGGCATAGACCCTGTAGCCGAGTGTTGTCGGAATTCTGCCGGAAGATGTGTGCGTGTGTTTCAGAAAGCCCATATCCTCCAAATCTGCCATCTCGTTTCTGATTGTCGCCGAGCTGCGGCCTGTCAGATAATTTTTGGAAACCGTGCGCGAACCTACGCTCATACCGCTGCGGATATATTCGTACACCACCGAAAGCACCACTTCCAGCTGTCTCTCCGTTAACACGGCCGCACCTCCTTTTCTTCTGTTAGCACTCTTGATGAACGAGTGCTAATTCAATTTCTGCAAATAAGAATAACAGGCAAAGTTTAATTTGTCAATACAGGTCAGATAGGTATTTTTACCTATTTTTAGAGAAAGAGAAAGAAATACGAAACACGTGGGGCATAAAAGCCGAGGGTACGGAAAACGAGAATATGAAACACGGGGAAGAACAGGCTGCGGGAAATTTTTTCTTAATACTCCCTCTCGCCGAAAATAGCGGTTCCAACGCGCACCAGCGTGCTTCCTTCTTCTATCGCGTA
>JAUNNW010000004.1 GCA_030531285.1 Synergistaceae bacterium
CTGTTCAATACGACGCTTCACAGAGACATACGTTTTGTCAACAAGCGCATGAACAAAAAGAGCATGGCAAAGCTTCTTGACGACGCTTACGATCGGGTGGGACAGGCGGCGATGGTCAGAATGCTTGACCAGATCAAATCCCTCGGCTACCACTGGTCGACAATGTCAGGCATAAGCCTCGGTGTCGGAGATATAATCATTCCGTCAGTAAAGAAAGAAATAGTTGACAACACAATGGAAAAAGACAATGTTCTGACCGATAACTATAACATGGGTATTCTTACGGAAGACGAATATCTCCGTGAAAAAGATATCCTTTGGTCAGAAGCCGGCGGAAGAATTTCAGACCAGATTATGGACGGGCTTGATGAAACAAACTCACTCCGCATTATGGTTGATTCAGGAGCCCGAGGCTCACGCGGACAGGTTGCACAGATGGCAGGCATCCGCGGTCTTATGGCAGACCCGTCAGGCAGAATCATAGGCTACCCGATCACCGCAAACTTCGTTGAAGGGCTTAACACTCTCCAGTATTTCATTTCAACGCACGGCGCCAGAAAAGGACTTGCCGACACAGCTCTGCGTACGGCAAAATCAGGTTATCTGACACGCCGCCTTGTTGACGTTGCGCAGGATCTCATCATAACAGAAGAAGACTGCGGAACGCACGAAGGCATAGAGATCCGCCCGCTCAGACAACAGGACGGAAAGATAATGATTTCCATGTCAGAACGCCTTGCAGGACGTATCAGCCTTGAAGAGCTGAAAAATCCAGAAACCGGCGAACTGCTGCTTGAAAGAAATGAAGAAATTACAAACGAAAAGGCTGCTCTTATTGACAGACTCGGCATTGAATCAGTATGGGTCAGAAGCCCGCTTACCTGTGGCTGCAAAAACGGAATCTGCCGTATGTGCTACGGAAGAGACCTAAGCACGCGCCACAAGGTTTCAATCGGCGAATCGGTCGGTGTTGTCGCCGCACAGTCTATCGGCGAACCTGGTACGCAGCTTACGCTCCGTACCTTCCATACAGGCGGTGTTCACACTTCGGAAGACATCACGCAGGGTCTGCCGCGTATCGAACAGTTGTTTGAAGTCAGACGTCCGAAGAAAGTTGCGATTCTGGCTGAAGTGGACGGAGAACTTGCGGAAATTAAGGTTACGGAAGGCAAACGCAAACTTATATTCACTGTTGAAAACGAAACAGGTGAAGAAGAAAAAATCGCGTTCAACATACCTCTTTCACAGAACCTCAGCAGCGGCATAGTTGAAGGCTGCCACGTGACGAAAGGAATGCAGCTTACGGAAGGCTACATCGATCCGCAGCAGCTTCTTGAAGTTGAAGGTCTTGAAGCGGTACAGCACTATCTGCTTGACGGAATTCAGGAAGTCTACCGTTCACAGGGCGTTACAATCAACGACAAGCATATTGAAACGATACTCCGCAAGGTTGCCCCGATTAACAGGGTTCGCGTAATTGAAGAGGGCGACAGTTCGTTTGTTTCAGGAGAACTTGTCTGGAAAGACATACTCGTTGACGCTGTCAAAAAGATAGCCGAAAACAATGAAATTTCGCTCGATCGGTCTGTAGAATTCCTTGAGAAGTTCGAAATCAAACAGCTTCCTACGGAATACCAGCAGCAGGTAAAAGGCAAGAAAACTCCGAAACTGAACCGCGCCATGCTTGCGGAAATGCTCAGACCCGGCGGCAGTACGGGTGAGGTGCTTGCGGCTGACGAAAACGGCGAAGTTGAAATTATTCTCGGCGACGCGGCTTTCAGACGCACGATTGAGGGCAGGGAACTTATTCAGGACTTTGAAGACCCAAGAACGGGCGAAATCCTTATCAAAAAAGGACAAAAGCTTACGGACAAGGACCTTACGACCATAGTTTCATGCGTACCGCAGCCGATACAGGTAAGGAATATAAAATTCCTGAACAACGCAATCAACTCACGCTGGCTTGCAGAAGACGTAAAACAAGGCGGCAAGGTCGTTCTCAAAGCAGACAGTTGTGTTGATGAAACAGCGGTCAAAATAATATGCAACTATGGCATTGAGGGTATCAAACTTTGGAAAAACAACGACCGTGTTGAAGTAAAAGGCATAATGCGCAACTACCTTAAAGACTTGAAGGGCAATCCTCTCACGCAGGCGTTTGACGAAGACGGTGAAGTCGTGGAAAACCGCGCCCAGACTATCGACGACGCAATAGTAAACGGACTTGTTGGCGGAAAGATTTCGGGCATTGAAACGGAAGGTAAAATTATAACCCGTGAAAAAGTTATCAAAGAAGCCCTCTCATCAAAACTGAAAGGCAAAGTCCTGCTTGAAACCGTAGAAAACACGGAAGGCACGATACTTGCCGGAACGGAAATCACTCCTGACGTGCTTGGAAAGATTGCTGAAATTGCGCCCGAAACGCTTGTCGTGCGTTCAAAACAGGCAATGAGCGAATACGGGCAGATTATCGCAAGAGTGGCATTTGTGCGCAGACTCAGGGAGGCACCGAAATGGAAACCTGTCGTTCACGGCGTTACCAAAGCGGCACTGGCTACGGACAGCTTCCTCTCGGCAGCGTCCTTCCAGCAGACGGCACAGGTGCTTGCGGCGTCTGCGGTGCGCGGGGATGTTGATAATCTTGTCGGACTCAAAGAGAACGTTATTATAGGACTTCTTATTCCTTCAGGTACCGGAATTGAGCGCTATAACAAGGTTGAAGTGACGGATGTCTACACTCAGACGGAAGAAACCCCTGCGGAAGAAATTCCGGCTGAAACTGCGGCTGAGGATTCCGGCGCTGAAGAATAAAGTTCCGGCTAAAACAAAAACTACGGCAAAGCGGCGGATTTTCCGCCGCTTTGCTTGTTGGATAACTGTAAAATATTTCATATTTATAAGTTGAAAAGACAGAATTATAATTTTCCAGCATCTGCTGAAAATTTTTGTTGACAAATTGTGTTTATGCAGTTAATATCTATCGGTGCGCCTTTTTGTACAAGGGCTATGACTGTGCCCATACGGGTAGTCTCATAGGCTGAAAAGCTCGATGATTGCTGGTTTTTTAGCTGTATGACCTCAGTCGAACAAGGCGGATTTGACGGATAAGAGTTGAAGGCTCACCGTCATATTATGGTTATGTGCGCCTTGTGCACAAAATAATGCTAACCACGGCGGTCCGGTGCAATTCAGGTCAAATTGCCTACAGGATCAGCCGAAAAACAAAAAAACAAAGAAAGGAGGAGATTGTATGCCGACAATTAGCCAGTTGATTCGTACGGGCAGAGAAGAGAAAAGACACCGTTCAAGCTCACCGGCACTCCAGAACAATCCGCAGCGCCGCGGTGTATGCACGCGTGTCTACACGGTAACACCGAAAAAACCTAACTCAGCTCTTCGTAAAGTCGCCCGTGTGCGTCTTACGAACGGTATTGAAGTTACTGCGTACATCCCGGGAGTCGGACACAACCTTCAGGAACACTCAGTTGTTCTCGTTCGCGGAGGACGTGTAAAAGACCTTCCTGGTGTCCGTTATCACATTGTCAGAGGAACACTCGACTGCGGCGGAGTTGAAAATCGCCGCCAGAGCCGCTCGCTCTACGGTGCACGTAGACCGAAGTAATATTTAAAGGGAGGAATTTCTAATGTCACGTAAAGGACATATCAGAAAACGCGTTTCACCGCCCGATTCAGTCTATAACAATGCCGTAATGGGAAGATTTATCAGCTGTCTCATGCTTGACGGCAAGAGAAGCGTTGCTGAAAAGATTTTCTACGGAGCACTGAATCTGGCAGCAGGCCGTCTCGACCTCAAACCTGAAGAGGTTTTCGAGAAAGCAATGACAAGCGTGGCGCCGCTCGTTGAGGTTCGTCCCCGCCGCGTAGGCGGAGCAATCTATCAGGTACCTGTCGAAGTTACGGCACCGCGCGGACAGGCGCTTGCGACACGCTGGATTATTAACTTCTCGCGCTCACGCAAAGGCATGCCGATGATGGAAAGACTCGCAAGAGAATTTCAGGATGCATGCAAAGGCGAAGGCGGTTCAATCAAGAAAAGAGAAGACACACACCGCATGGCTGAGGCGAACAAAGCGTTTGCTCACTATCGCTGGTAGAAACAACTGTAGCGCAGAGTATTTGTTTTAAGTTTTAAAGTTAGGATTTGGTGGTGTTAGCGAGATGCAAGGCATCGACTTGAGCAAAGTGCGCAATATAGGAATAGCAGCGCACATAGACGCAGGGAAAACGACTACTACGGAGCGTATCCTTTTCTATACTGGCAAGAAGCACAAAATCGGTGAAACACACGAGGGCAGTGCTACTATGGACTGGATGGAGCAGGAGCGCGAACGTGGCATTACGATTACCTCCGCCGCTACAACCTGCTTTTGGAACGATTGTCTTATCAATATAATTGACACACCCGGACACGTTGACTTTACGGTTGAAGTCGAACGTTCAATGCGAGTACTTGACGGAGCAGTTTCAGTTTTCTGTGCCGTCGGAGGAGTTGAACCGCAGTCTGAAACAGTTTGGCGTCAGGCCGACAAATATCATGTTCCGCGTGTAGCATTCGTTAACAAAATGGACAGAGTTGGAGCGGATTTCATGGCTGTTGTAGACCAGATGAAAAACCGTCTGGGCGCAAAAGCGATTCCGATACAGCTTCCCATAGGTGTCGAAGATACGTTCAAAGGAATGGTTGACCTTATTAAAATGAAAGCCGTTATCTATGACGATACTCTCGGCACCGAGTACCACATTGCGGAAATTCCTCCGCAGCTTAAAGATGACGCCGAAATTGCGAGAATGGAAATGATTGAGGCGTTGGCAGATCATGACGATGAACTTATGAGTCTTTATCTTGAAGGCAAAGAAGTGCCGAACGAACTTATCACGAAGGTTCTTCGCAGTGCCACGATAAAGATGGAGATATTTCCCGTCATGTGCGGCTCAGCTTTTAAAAACAAAGGTGTTCAGCCGTTGCTTGACGCAATAGTCGACTATCTGCCCAGCCCGCTCGATATGCCTCCTGTAACCGGCGTCGATCCTGACGACATAACGAAAGAAAAGAGCTTCAAAACAGACGTTAAAGAACCTTTTGCAGCTCTTGCTTTCAAGGTTATGGTTGACCCGTTTGTCGGAAGAATAGTTTTCTGCCGCATTTATTCAGGTAGCATTGAAAACGGTGTCACAGTCTACAATTCAGATACAAGACGTCGCGAACGTGTAGGACGCATCCTGCGCATGCATGCTGACAAGCGTGAAGACATCGACAGCGCCCAGGCAGGTCTCATAGTTGCTATACCGGGGCTCAAGATGGTCCGCACAGGCGACACTCTTTGCGATGAAAAGAACCCTATACTGCTTGAGAACCTAACGTTCCCGGATCCGGTCATCTCGCTCTCCGTCGAGCCGATGAGCAAAGCGGACCAGATTAAACTGGCAAAGGGACTCGAAGCTCTTGCAGAAGAAGACCCAACGTTTAAGGTTTCACTTAACGAAGAGACGGGACAGACTCTCATAAGCGGTATGGGAGAACTTCATCTTGATATTATCGTTGACAGGCTTCGCAGAGAATTTAACGTTGAAGTTAAAGTCGGAGCTCCTCAGGTTGCGTACAAAGAAACAATCCGCAAACCGGCAAGAGCAGAAGGCAAATTTGTCCGCCAGTCAGGCGGTAAAGGTCAGTACGGAGACGTTGTTCTTGAAGTCGAACCGCTCGAAGGCGGAGTCGGTTTCGAATGGGAGGACAAAATCGTCGGCGGTGCTGTACCTAAGGAATATGTTCCTGCGGCTCAGAAAGGCGTTGAAGATGCGCTTAACAACGGTATCCTTGGAGGATATCCTGTCATCGGTATAAAATGCTCAATAGTTGACGGCAGCTACCACGAAGTGGACAGCTCCGAAATGGCATTCCGCGTTGCAGGTTCCATGGCGATAAAGGAATGTTTGAAGAAAGCAGATCCTGTGCTTATGGAACCGATGATGAGAGTTGAAGTCGTTGTCCCCGAAGAATACATGGGCGACGTAATCGGAGACATCTCATCGCGCCGTGGCAGAGTATCGGAAATGGATGTACGGGCAAATGCAAGAATAGTAAAAGCGTTTGTCCCGCTTGCGGAAATGTTCGGTTACGCGACGGATTTAAGAAGCAGAACGTCCGGAAGAGGATCCTTCACAATGACATTTGATCATAATGAAGAGGTTCCCAGAAGTGTTGCCGAAGAGCTCCTTAAAAACTAAATAAATCAGCAAGTACTTATAAAAACTCAAAGGGAGGAAACAGGAAATGGCAAAAGAGAAATTTGAAAGAACCAAGCCCCATCTTAACATAGGAACCATTGGTCATATAGACCACGGTAAGACGACCCTGACGGCGGCAATCACGAAGACGCTTGCCCGTCACGGCGGAGCGGACTTTACGCCGTTCAACATGATCGACAAAGCGCCGGAAGAAAGAGAACGCGGAATAACCATCAACATAGCCCACGTTGAATACCAGACAGAAACGAGACACTACGCTCACATTGACTGCCCGGGACACGCAGACTACATCAAAAACATGATCACCGGTGCGGCCCAGATGGACGGAACAATCCTCGTTGTCGCAGCCTCAGACGGACCGATGCCGCAGACAAGGGAACACGTACTCCTTGCCCGTCAGGTCAACGTCCCTGCAATAGTCGTATTCATGAACAAATGCGACATGGTTGACGACCCCGAACTTCTCGACCTCGTTGAAATGGAAATCAGAGACCTCCTCAGCGAATACGAATTCCCCGGAGACGAAATACCCATCATCCGCGGCTCAGCGCTCAAAGCGCTCGAATCAGACGAAGACAACGAATGGACACAGAAAATACTCGACCTCATGCAGGCATGCGACGACTACATTCCGTCACCTGCGCGTGAAACAGACAAACCGTTCCTCATGCCGATAGAAGACGTCTTCACAATCACTGGACGCGGCACGGTTGTAACGGGAAGAGTAGAACGCGGAATAATCCATGCCGGAGACGAAGTAGAAATCGTAGGAATCCGAGACACGCAGAAAACAGTAGCGACATCGCTTGAAATGTTCCGCAAAATACTTGACGAAGCAGAAGCCGGAGACAACGTAGGAGTACTTCTCCGCGGGACAGGCAAAGACGACGTTGAACGCGGACAGATTCTCGGCAAACCCGGCTCAATCAAGCCGCACACGCACTTCAACGCGGAAGTCTACGTACTTAAAAAAGAAGAAGGCGGACGTCACACGCCGTTCTTCAGCGGCTACAAACCGCAGTTCTACTTCAGGACGACAGACGTAACCGGAGAAATCAAACTTGAAGAAGGCGTAGAAATGGTAATGCCCGGAGACCACAGCAAATTTGAAGTCAAACTCATAGCGCCGATAGCGATGGAAGAAGGACTTCGTTTTGCAGTACGCGAAGGCGGCCATACGGTCGGCGCCGGCGTCGTTACCTCAATTATCGAATAATTCGATTTAGGAGTTGAGCATTTTGACAAAGAAAATTCGTATTAAGCTCAAAGCTTTTGACAACCGTGTACTCGACGCTTCGGCAATTCAGATTGCCGAAACGGCGAAACGCACCGGTGCAAAAGTGTCGGGACCTGTACCTCTCCCGACCGAAATCGAAAAGTTCTCCGCTCTTACGTCCCCGCACACGGACAAAGATGCGCGCGAACAGTTTGAGATCAGGACGCACAAGCGTCTTATCGATATTGTGGATCCTACACAGAAGACTATGGAAACACTCATGGAGCTTAATCTGCCCTCAGGAGTGGATATCCAGATCAAACTGTAGTAAGATCCGAGAATAAAGGAGCTGAAACACATGAGTATGGGGATACTGGGCCGCAAGGTTGGGATGACCCAGGTCTTCGACGAGGAAGGCAAGGCGGTACCTGTAACGGTTATTGAAGCAGGTCCTTGTTCAGTCGTTGAAATCCGGACACCTGAAAAGAACGGCTACAGCGCAGTGCAGCTCGGTTTCGGCGAAGTGAAAGATTCAAAGGTTTCAAAACCTGCGAAAGGCAGCTTCGAGAAACAGAATGTGGCACCCAAGCGCTGGCTGAGGGAGTTCCGTGTTGACAACAGCGCGGACTACCAGGTGGGACAGGAAATCACCGTTTCTCTGTTCCAAAATGGCGAAGTTGTTGACGCCACCGGCGTCAGCAAAGGAAAAGGATATCAGGGCGTGATGAAACGTCACGGCTTCGGAGGGATTCCGCAGAGCCACGGTCAGTCGGTTACGCACCGCCACCCTGGTTCCATAGGTTGCAGCAGCTACCCGGGACGTGTTCCCAAAGGTCGCAGAATGGCGGGACACATGGGAGCTGAACGCGTCACGACAAAGAACCTCAAGGTTTTCGCAATTGACGAAGAAAACAACCTTATCCTTGTTAAAGGATCGGTTCCCGGCGCAAAAGACGGACTTGTAATGCTCCGTAAAGCAGACAAGTAAGGAGGAGAAGACTAATGCCTGTAGTAAAAGAAGTAAACTTCAAAGGCGAAGTAATCGGCGATTATACGCTGTCGGATGCAGTCTTCGGTGCTCCCGTACACGTCCCTGCAATGCACCAGGTCGTGGTTGCGCACCTTGCCAACTGCCGTCAGGGTACGCACAATACCAAGGATCGCGGAGATGTCCGCGGCGGCGGAAAGAAACCTTGGAGACAGAAACACACCGGACATGCACGTTCCGGAAGCAACCGTTCACCGATATGGGTCGGCGGCGGAGTTGCGCACGGACCGCATCCGAGAGATTATCACCAGAAGGTCAACAAGAAAGTTCGTCGTCTTGCACTTTGCAGCGCACTTACGCTGAAAGTTCAGGAAGAGAGAATGCTTGTTCTTGAAAAATTCGATGTTGAAGCACCGAAGACAAAGACAATGATCGCTTTCCTCGCAGCTATAAACGCCGAGAGAAAACCGCTCTTCGTAACACACGAAACTAACATTGCGGCATCAAGATCAGCAGCGAACATTCCGGGCGCACAGGTTCTTCACGTTGACAGCATCAACGTCTATGACCTTCTTAATCATGAGCAGCTTATCGCGACACCTGAAGCGGTTAAGAAGCTCGAGGAGGTGTTCGGCTAATGAACGCAGCAGCATACGATATCATCGTTCGTCCGATTATCACAGAAAGAACGAGCGCGCTTATGGAACTCGGACAGTACACGTTTGAAGTTCTTCCCAAAGCCAACAAGATAGAAATCCGCAAGGCTGTAGAAGAAGTTTTCAACGTCAAGGTTGTGAGAGTGAACACGATTCAGGTTCGTTCGAAACCGAAACGCATGGGTGCTTTTATGGGCCGTTCACGTTCTTGGAAGAAAGCAATCGTAACGCTTGCAAAAGGTGAAAAGATTGCATTCTTCGAAGGCGCAAGCGCGTAGGAAAGGGGAATAAACAATGGGAATCAAGAAATTTAAACCCACTACACCCGCCCGTCGCCAGATGGCTCTGCCTGATTATTCAGAAATTACAAAGGCAAAGCCGGAACGCAGCCTTGTCACGGCACTGAAACAGTCTGGAGGCCGTAACAGCAATGGACGCGTGACATCACGCCACCTTGGCGGACACGGCAGAGTAAAATATCGCATTATCGACTTCAAGCGCGACAAAACCGGAGTGCCGGGAACAATCGTTTCGATCGAATACGATCCGAACCGTTCAGCCCGTATCGCTCTTGTTTCCTACCTTGATGGTGAAAAACGTTACATTCTTGCGCCGGTAGGTCTTGGCGTCGGTGACAAGATATATGCCGGAGACGATTCCGACATCCGTCCGGGCAATGCCCTCAAATTGAAGGCAATCCCCGTCGGTACCGTTATTCATAACATCGAACTCGAACCGGGACGCGGCGGAGTACTTGCACGTTCAGCCGGTACGTCAGCACAGCTCATGGCAAAAGAAGGAAAATACGCATACGTTCGTATGCCGAGTGGAGAACTCCGTCTTATCCTTCTCGAATGCATGGCTACAATCGGTCAGATCGGCAACGAAGAACATGAAAACGTTGTGTCGGGCAAAGCCGGAAGAACCCGTTGGCTTGGAATCAGACCCCATATACGCGGTATGATCCAGAACCCTGTTGACCACCCGATGGGCGGTGGTGAAGGCAAGAGTAAATCTCACAAGCACCCCGTGTCACCGTGGGGTACGCCTGCCAAGGGTTACCGTACGCGCAAGCGTAAAGCTTCGGACAAATTCATCGTCCGCCGCCGCAAGAAGTAATCACGGCTTGTAGGGAGGAAATTATAAATGTCTCGTTCAATTAAAAAAGGACCCTATGTGGATGCGAAACTTCTTCGCAGGGTTGAAGACATGAACGAATCGGGCAGGAAGACAGTTATCAAAAGCTGGGCCCGCAGTTCAAGCATAACGCCTGAAATGGTCGGACATACAATCGCAATTCATAACGGACGCATTCACGTTCCTGTTTATGTCAGCGACAACATGATCGGCCACAAACTTGGGGAATTTGCACCTACGCGTAAGTTCGGCGGACATGCCGGACAGGAACGTTCCTCCAAAGTGAAATAGGCATAAGGAGGAACGACAATGGACGCGAAAGCAAAAGCAGTTGGACTTAGAGTTCCCGCAACGAAGGTTCGCCGCGTTATCGCCCTTGTAAGAGGCAAAAAAGCGGCAGATGCCCTCACGATACTTAAGTTCACACCCAACAAAGGCGCACGTTTTGCCGAAAAAGTTCTCAAAAGCGCGGTTGCCAATGCAGAACACAATTTCGGACTTGACATCGATAAACTCTATGTCAAAGAAATAACGGCAGATCAGGGAACATATATGAAGCGCTTCCGCCCTGTTGCGCAGGGACGCGCGCATACGTACAGACATCACAACTGTCACATCACGGTGACAGTTGCTGAGAAATAAGGAGGGGTGACTAGTGGGTCAGAAAGTTCACCCGGTAGGTTACAGACTTGGCGTTATCTACGACTGGGAATCACGCTGGTTTGCCGATAAGAAAAAATATGCCAAATTCCTCCACGAGGACCTCGAGCTCAGAGAATGGATCAAAAAACGCTGGGCAGCAGCAGGAGTCAGCCGCGTGGATATCGAGCGTATCGGAAATGTAATGCGTTTTACAGTTTCGACCGCCCGGCCTGGTGTCGTAATCGGCAAACATGGTGCAGAAATTCAGATAGTTCGCGAAGAACTGCAGAAAAAGACCGGAAACCGGGTCATGATCAACATTCAGGAAATGAAGAACCCTGATATGGAGGCACAGGTTGTTGCCGAAGGTGTTGCTTCATCACTTGAACGCCGTATAAGCTTCAGACGTGCAATGAAACAGTCAATATTCCGTGCCATGAAATCAGGCGCAAAAGGAATTAAAGTCCAGTGCGCAGGCCGTCTTGGCGGTGCTGAAATCGCACGTACGGAATGGTATCTTGAAGGCCAGCTTCCGCTTTCAACGCTCAGAGCGGACATTGACTATGGTTTTGCAGAAGCACGCACAGTCTACGGGATTATAGGTATCAAAACTTGGATTTACAAAGGTGAAGTAATGCAGCGCAAACCCATAGAGGTTGAAGCTGTCAAAGCTCCGAAAGAAAGGGGATAACCGCGCATGTTACAGCCGACGAGAGTTAAGTTCCGCAAGCCTCATCTGACGCCGCTCCGTGGTTATGCCAAAGGAGCAAACAAGGTTGACTTTGGTGACTTCGGTCTTCAGGCGTGCGAAAACGGCTGGATTACAGCCCGCCAGATAGAGGCAGTCCGTGTCGCACTCAGCCGTAAAATGAAGAAAGGCGGTAAAATCTGGATAAGAATTTTTCCTGACCGCCCTGTCACACAGAAGCCGCTTGAAACACGAATGGGAAAAGGTAAAGGCAACGTTGAATATTGGACAGCAGCAGTCAAACGCGGCCGTGTAATGTTCGAAATCGCCGGAGTACCTCTGGAAACCGCTGAAGAAGCATTCCGTACAGCCGCCTTCAAGCTGCCGATCAAGGTCAAATTGATTACCCGAGAGGGAGCAGGTGAATAGATATGGATCCCAAAGAATTACGAGATCTCAGCATATCTGAGCTGAAAGACAAAAACAAACAGTTCAAACAGGAGTTGTTCAATCTCCGTTTCCAGAATGCAATCGGACAGTTGAGCAACGTAGGACGTATTAAAGAAGTCAAAAAATCCATTGCCCGTGTGCTTACAATCATCACGGAAAAAGAAATGGAAGCAAGGAGGTAACCGGCTATGGCAGAAGAAGTCAAATATCGCAAGGCTCGCGTAGGCATAGTCGTCAGCGACAAGATGGAAAAATCCATCGTTGTCCGCGTTGACCGCATGGCTAAACACGAACTCTACGGTAAACCGGTTCTCCGGTCCAAAAAGTTTATGGCTCACGACGAGAACAATGAATGCCGTATAGGCGACAGAGTTCAGATCGAAGAAACACGTCCTCTCAGCGCAAGAAAACACTGGGAAGTCACAAAGATTATCGAAAAAGCGCCTATCCTTGGCGGTGAGGAGGAGTAAAGCATGATACAGCTGCGTACAGTTCTTAACGTAGCCGATAACAGCGGTGCAAGAAAGCTCCTCTGTATCCAGGTTAAAGGCGGCAGTTTCCGCAAAGTCGGAACAATCGGTGACGTCATAGTGGCAGCCGTACGCGAGGCAACTCCGAACGGCTCAATCAAAAAAGGCGATGTGGTTAAAGCCGTTATCGTCAGAACGAAAAAAGAAATCCGCCGCAAAGACGGTTCTTACGTGCGTTTTGATGACAATGCGGCAGTCGTAATTGATGCCAACGGAGATCCGAAAGGAACGCGTATTTTTGGTCCGGTAGCAAGAGAACTCCGTGAAAAGAAATATATGCGCATCGTATCGCTTGCGCCTGAAGTTGTGTAGGAGGTAAGGGTCATGTCCAGAATGGGAATCAGAAAAGATGACCGTGTCAAAGTTATTTCCGGTAAAGACGCCGGAAAAGAAGGCAAAGTCCTCCGCAGAAATGTAGAGAAAGATACGCTTATTATCGAAAACATTAACATGGTCACAAAGAGCGTTCGTCCGAGTCAGAAAGATCCGCGCGGCGGACTCATCAAAAAAGAAGCAGCTGTCCGCGCTTGTAAGGTAATGCTTGTCTGCCCGTCATGCGGCAAAGCTACGCGCATTGCCCATGCGTATCTTGACAACGGCGACAAAGTCCGCGTTTGCAAAAAATGCGGCGAGATCATTGATAAGATATAGGAGGGGATAGAGAATGACTCCGCGTCTTTTAACAAAATATACTGAAGAAGTCGCTCCCCGCCTCAAGGAACAGTTTGAATTCAAAAACGTGATGCAGATTCCGCGTATGGAAAAGATTGTCATCAACATCGGCGTCAATGAGGCAAAACTTGATACGAAGTACATGGATGCCTCTATTAACGAGCTGACAATAATCACAGGTCAGAAGCCTATGCTCAAACGCGCAAAAAAATCCATCGCAGGCTTTAAGCTTCGCGAAGGACAGCCTGTAGGCTGCTGCGTTACGCTCAGAGGCGCAAAAATGTGGGAATTCCTTGATCGTCTTATCAATATTGCACTTCCGCGCATCAAAGACTTCCAGGGTGTTTCAAAGAAAGGTTTTGACGGCAGGGGCAACTATAACCTTGGTCTGAAAGAACAGCTTCTTTTCCCTGAAATAGACTTTGACAAAGTCATTCGTCAGCGCGGAATGAATATTTCGTTTGTTACGACGGCGAAAGCGGACGAAGAAGCTCAGGCTCTCCTTAAAGAGCTCGGCATGCCGTTCGCCCACTAAGAAGGAGCGCACACCATGGCAAGAAAAAGTCTTATCAACAAATCAAAGCTTGAACCTAAGTTCAAAGTAAGAAAACACAACCGCTGCCCGCTCTGCGGACGTATCCACGGATACATGCGGAAATTCGATATGTGCCGCTGCTGTTTCAGAAAACTTGCACGCGAGGGAAAAATCCCCGGCGTTGTCAAGTCGAGCTGGTAGGCACGTGCAAGGAGGATACTGAATGTATATTACAGATCCTGTCGCGGATATGCTTACACGCATTAGAAATGCAAACGTCGTCTATCTTGAAACAGTCGACATGCCGCTCAGCAAAATGCGTCTTGAGGTTGCACGCATCCTCAAAGAAGAAGGCTACATCCGCACTTACAAGACAGTAAATGACCCCAAACAGAAAATGGCGCTTCTCAGAGTTACCATGAACTACGGACCGGCAAAGGAACGCGTTATTCAGGGACTTCGCCGTATGAGCAAACCCGGACGCCGCATCTATGTCGGTAAAGAAGACCTCCCGAAAGTTATGGGCGGACTCGGAATAGCCATGATTTCAACGTCAGCCGGACTTATGACCGACGCTGAAGCCCGCAAACGCGGACTCGGCGGCGAAGTTGTATGTTTCGTATGGTAGCGGAGGTGTTCAGATGTCAAGAATAGGACGCAAACCGATAGCACTTCCCAACGGCGTCGAAGTTAAAATCGACGGCAGACACGTTGCAGTCAAAGGCGGCAAAGGCACGCTTGAAATGGACATTATGCCGCAGATCAACGTTAAGCTTGAAGAGGGCAAAGTTATCGTAGAGCGTGAAAGCGAAATTAAGGCCGTACGCGCTGCACACGGCATGACAAGAGCTCTTCTCAATAACATGATCACCGGTGTAAGTTCAGGTTTTGAGAAAAAACTTGAAATCGTCGGCGTAGGTTACCGTGCTGCCATGCAGGGCAAAACGCTTGTGTTAAGCCTTGGCTATTCGCACACAATTGAAGTCGTTCCCCCGCAGGGAATCGAATTTGCCTGCCCGTCACCGATTAACATCACAGTCAGCGGCATTGACAAACAGATCGTAGGTCAGGTCGCTGCTAACATACGCGAATACCGCTCACCGGAACCGTACAAAGGTAAAGGTATCAGATACGAAGGCGAGTATGTAATTCGCAAGGCCGGCAAAGCCGGTGCTAAATCGAAGTAAAGGCGAGGTGTAGGACGTTGAAAAATCGCAGTCGTAATGCAATGCGCGAACTCCGCCACCAGCGCCTCAGGAAGCACGTATCCGGAACAGCGGAACGCCCGCGTCTTTCGGTATTCGGCAGTCTGAAGCATATTTACGCTCAGATTATTGATGACGAAAAGGGATGCACGCTTGTTTCAGCCTCAACGATGGATAAAGGCTTCGGCGCCGATAAAAAAGGCAACATCGAAGCAGCCAAAGAGGTTGGCAAACAGATAGCGGAACGTGCTCTGGCTAAGGGCGTCAACACAGTTGTTTTTGACAGAGGCGGACATATCTATCACGGAAGAGTCCAGGCTCTCGCAGATGCAGCTCGTGAAGCCGGCCTGAAGTTCTAAGGGGAGGCAGAGTACCGTGGCGAAAGAAAACAAGACAAACAACAAAAAAGAAGCCAATAAATCATATAGCAGCAGAGGTATGGAACTTACGGAACGCGTAGTTTTTGTCAACCGCGTAGCGAAGGTTGTCAAAGGCGGCAAACGTTTCCGTTTCGCAGTCCTCGTTGCGGTTGGTGACGGTGTTGACCAGGTTGGTCTCGGCATGGGCAAAGCGAAGGAAATTTCCGAAGCAATGCGCAAAGCTGTAGAGCATGCAAAGAAAAACCTTATCGACCTCAAAAAGGTTGGTACGACAATTCCTCACCCGATTATCGGCAAATTCGGCGCAGCGGAAGTTCTCTTCCGTCCCGCAGCCCCGGGTACCGGAGTTCTCGCAGGTTCATCGGTTCGTCCGATTATGGAACTTGGCGGAATCAAAGACGTTATCGCTAAGGTAACGGGCAGAACGGCAAACCCGATTAACATCGCATACGCAACCATGGATGCGGTTAAACGCTTCCGTACGCCGGAAGAAATATACCGTCTCCGCGGTATTGAGCGTAAAGACGCATAGGAGGTTCACAGACTATGGCTAAACTTCGCATTACATGGAAAAGAAGCACGGTCGGACGTCCTCCTCGTCAGGAAAGGGTCATTGCGTCCCTCGGACTTCACAAGCTCAATGACACTGTAATTCACAATGACACTCCGCAGATCCGCGGCATGGTCAACAAGATCAGCCATCTGCTTGAGTGGTCAGAGGAAGAATAGGAGGTTCCGGCATGAAGCTTGAAGAACTTTGCCCGGCACCGGGCTCAAGAAAAGCCAAAAAACGTCTCGGACAGGGACTTGGAAGCGGACAGGGTAAGACAGCAGGTAAAGGCCACAAAGGTCAGAAAGCCCGCAAAAGTCCGGACATCAGCCCGAACTTTGAAGGCGGCCAGATGCCGCTTGCCCGCCGCATCCCTAAACGCGGCTTCAGCAACTTCCGTTTTGCTGTTAAATATCAGGTCGTGAACCTTGACGAACTCGATGCACGCTTTGAAGACGGCGCAGAGGTAGATGCAGCCAAGCTTGCAGCCCTCCGTCTTATCTCAGACGCGGCAGCGCCTCTCAAGATTCTCGGTGAAGGCGAAATCACGAAAAAACTTACAGTAAAGGCAAAAGCATTCAGCGCTTCAGCAAAAGCAAAGCTTGAAGCAGCCGGTGGAAAAGCCGAGGTGATTTAGGGTGTTAGACTCCTTAAAGGATGCCTTCAGACTGCCTGATTTGAAACGCCGTTTCCTCTTTGTTCTCGGCGCGCTCTTTGTGTACCGTCTCGGTGCCCTTATCCCGACGCCGGGTATCAATGCAGCGGCACTTTCAAAGCTTTTTGAACAGAGCGGTATACTGGGTTTCCTCGACCTCTTCGCGGGCGGTGCCCTCAGCAGATTTGGTATCTTTGCAATGGGTGTCACGCCGTATATCAACTCAAGCATCGTTATGCAGCTGCTCGCAGTTGTTATACCGAGCCTTGAGAAAATGATGAAGGAGGGTCCTGAAGGTCAGAAAAAGATGGTGCAGTACACACGTATCGGTACCATCGTTTTCGCGGTTGTTCAGGCTCTTGGTATGACAGGCTGGCTCAGAAGCGCAGGAATTTTCTCCGGTTCGTGGATTGACGTGTGTGTCGTGACGCTCACGCTCACGACGGGCGCAATGGCCGTTATGTGGATTGGTGAACTTATGTCCGACTACGGAATAGGCAACGGTATTTCAATGCTCATTTTTGCGGGTATCGTCGCAAGAGTTCCCGATGCGGTCATTCGTACGTTCCAGCTTCTGAAACTCGGCGAACTTAATTTCATCGTATTTCTCATCGCAATCGTGTTTATGCTTGCGGTTATAGCCGGATGTATCCTTCTTCAGGAAGGTCAGCGCCGCATGTCCGTCCAGTACGCAAAACGCGTAGTAGGCAACAAAATGTACGGCGGACAGAGCACGTTTATCCCGCTCAGAGTCAATACGGCAGGTGTTATACCTATTATCTTCGCATCGTCAATATTGCTTTTCCCGTACACTATCGCCGGATTTTTCCACGGCGCCGCAGCGCAGAAAATCGTTCAGTGGTTCAGCCCGACGAGTCCTGTTTACATGGTACTGTACGTAATCCTGATAGTTTTCTTCGGATTCTTCTACACGGCTGTTGTCTTCAAACCGGATGAAATAGCCGAAAATATGAAGAAAAACGGCGGCTTTATTCTCGGTATCCGTCCGGGCAAGCCGACTGAAGAATACATAGAGAAGGTTATGGAGCGCATTACGCTCGCCGGATCTGCTGCCCTCGCACTCATCGCGGTTGTTCCGACGATTATGACGAGAGTGCTCAACATCCACTCCTTCTATTTCGGCGGAACCGCGGTCATCATCGTTGTCGGTGTTGCTCTTGACACCGTTCACGAGATCGAAGCGCAGCTTCTTATGCGCCACTATCAGGGCATTTTGAAACGCCAGAACAAATCAGGCGGTCTTCTCAGACTGTAATAAGAACCGGACAAGATGAGGATAATTCTTATTGGCGCCCCGGGCGCAGGAAAGGGAACACAGGCCGCAACAATTAAAGCCAAATATCCGATAGCCCATATTTCAACGGGTGATATGCTTAGAGCCAACGTTAAAGAAGGCACTGAGCTCGGAAAATTGGCGAAATCGTATATGGACGCGGGCAAACTCGTTCCGGATCAGGTCATAATTGACATGATGGAGGAACGCCTCAAGGAAAACGACTGCATTGCCGGATTTATGCTTGATGGTTTTCCGAGAACGCTGCCTCAGGCAGAAGCGCTGGGCAGGCTTTTGGATAAACTCGGCATGAAACTCGACGCAGCGGTGGAACTTGAGATTGAAGATGAAGTCGTTGTCAACAGACTTACTTCAAGAAGAGTTTGCAAGGCGTGCGGTGAGATTTACAACACGATGCTCAAACCTGCAAAGGTTGAAGGTGTCTGCGACAAATGCGGAGGAGAGGTTATTCAGCGCGATGACGATAAAGAAGAAGTTATCCGCAAACGCCTTGCCGTATTCCACGAGCAGACGTCGCCCATAGTCGATTATTACGGCTCGCAGGGCGTTCTTCTTAAAATTGACGCATCGGGAGCAAAGGATGCCGTTTTGAATCTGCTTGAGAGCAAAGGCATAAGGTAAATGATAACCTTTAAAAGCGACCGCGACATTGTGAAAATGAGGAACGCGGGACGGCTTGTGGCAGATATACTTAAATTGATGAGAGACCTCGTAAAGCCGGGTGTGGATACGCTGACTCTGGACCTGGCTGCCGAGGATCTTATCAGAAAGTCAGGCGGCAGACCTGCTTTTAAAAATTACAAAGTGTCATGGGTTCCGGTAGCCTTTCCGGGAACAATATGCGCCTCAATCAACAATGAGGTGGTTCACGGAATACCTTCAAAAGACAGAATCCTCCAGGAGGGTGACATCTTTACGGTAGATACAGGAGCCTCCATAGACGGATTTTTCGGCGATGCCTGCTGTACGTACGCAGTTGGACAAATCAGTGATGAACGCAAGCGGCTGCTCGACATCACTCTTCAGTCTCTCCACAACGGTATGAAGGCAGTCAAACAGGGGGCAACACTCGGGGATGTCGGTTATGCGGTTGAACAGACCGTTGTACCGCACGGCTACGGTCTAGTCAGAGACTATGCCGGTCACGGGATAGGCAGGAGACCGCATGAAGCGCCTCAGGTTCCCAACTACGGGAAACCTGGCAGCGGACTTGTCATAAAACCGAGAATGACCTTTTGTGTTGAACCAATGGTAATGACGGGCGCTGAAGAAGTTAAAACTTTGGACGACGGTTGGACGGTCGTTACAGCTGACGGCAGTGATGCGGCGCATTTTGAAAATACGCTGCTCGTCACGGACAACGGAGTCGAGATACTTACTCCGTGGGAAGAATAGCGCAGCGAAATTCAGACCCGGCGATCTTGTAAAAGTTCGTCAAATAAGGTACGCAGGAAATTTATTCGCGGCAGTGCCGCGGAAGGTGATTCGAAGACGGTTATCGCAGACGAAAGTCGTAACAATGCGAAAGTCCGAAACAGAAGAACATGAAACACCTTCACAAGACGCAGATCAATCTTAAAGAGCTGCCGAGCGGTTGCGGGAACAAACCCCCGGATAACGTCTGGCGGATCGGTAAGATTCCAGCAGTCTGAACAATGGCAGCGTATCCTGCAAACAGGGAGGTTGAGAAACTGCATGGACAAGGAAGATGTAATTGAGGTAAAGGGTAAGGTTGTTGAACCGCTGCCCAATGCCATGTTCCGTGTAGAGTTGGAAAACGGTCATAAAATACTGGCCCACGTTTCCGGAAAGATGCGGATGAATTTTATAAGGATTCTTCCGGGTGACCGTGTACAATTGGAGCTTTCGCCATACGACTTGACCCGTGGGCGAATCACATATAGATACAAATAAAAACAATCTGTAGTATTAAGAATTTCTCAAGGAGGTCTGCAACAAATGAAAGTAAGGCCATCGGTCAAACCAATTTGTGAATTTTGCAGAATAATCAAACGTCATGGCGTCGTACGCGTTATTTGCAGCAAAAACCCGCGTCACAAACAGCGCCAGGGTGGAAGGAGATAACAGCTTATGGCACGTTTAGCCGGAGTCGATCTGCCGCGCGAAAAAAGAATCGAAATCGCTCTCACCTACATTTACGGAATCGGACCTGCCTACGCAAGCCGCATTCTTGAAGCGACGGGTGTAAATCCTGACGTCCGCGTCAAGGATATGAGCGAAGAAGACGAACAGAAACTTCGCGCAGAACTCGAAAACTACGTTCTCGAAGGCGACCTTCGCCGTGAGAGAGCAATGAACATCAAACGTCTTATGGACATCGGAAGCTACCGTGGTCTCAGACATCGTCAGGGACTTCCCGTCCGCGGACAGAGAACAAAAACCAACGCCCGCACCCGCAAGGGACCGAAACGCACGGTTGCCGGCAAGAAAAAAGCTACGAAATAACGCTTTACAGGGAGGGAATTTCAAGTGGCCAAACGCGTACAGCGTACTCGTAAACGCAAAGATAAGAAGAACGTAAGCTACGGTGTTGCACACATTTATTCAACGTTTAACAACACAATCGTAACGCTTACGGATAAACAGGGCAATGCGCTTTCATGGTCTGCAGGCGGAAACGTCGGCTTCAAAGGCGCACGCAAATCAACTCCGTATGCAGCGCAGATGTCAGCAGCACAGGCAGCAAAAGCAGCCCAGGAACATGGTGTCACCGAAGTTGACGTAATCGTCAAAGGTCCGGGACCCGGACGCGAATCAGCAATTCGTGCCCTTCAGGCAGCAGGACTCAGCATTAACGTCATTCGTGACGCAACACCGATTCCGCACAACGGATGCCGTCCGCCGAAGCGTCGTCGCGTGTAGTTTTAAAGGAGGAAACAAAGTATGAGCAGATATACAGGACCTGTATGCCGCCTCTGCCGTGCAGAAGGCTGCCAGCTCTTTCTTAAAGGCGACCGCTGCTATACCGAGAAATGCGCATTCAAAAAACGCAATTCAAAACCGGGACAGCACGGAACACGCCGCGGCAAATTGAGCGAATACGGACTCCGTCTTCGCGAAAAACAGAAACTTCGCCGTTTCTACAGCCTCAACGAAACACAGTTCAGCACAATTTACGCTGAAGCAGCAAGACTTGCCGGACAGACAGGTCACAATTTCCTTCAGCTTCTTGAACGCCGTATAGACAACATAGTCTATCGTCTCGGTTTCGGCGTCAGCCGTGCCCAGGCGCGTCAGCTTGTCCGCCACGGACATTTCACCGTTAACGGACGCAAGCTTGATATCCCCAGCGCAATCCTTAAACCGGGCGACGAGATCGCTGTTGCGGAAGGCAGCCGCGAAATCGCAGTCATCAAGGAAAACGTTGAAAGCGCAGCATCACATGCAGTTCCGGCATGGCTTGAACTTAATGCCGATGCGCTCAAGGGAACAGTTGTGACGCTGCCTGTCCGCGAACAGATTGAAGTTCCTGTCCAGGAGCAGCTCGTTG
>JAUNNW010000107.1 GCA_030531285.1 Synergistaceae bacterium
GGCGGAAACGTTCAGGCGGTCACGGAAGAACTTCTCGGCACAAAAATACTTTGGGTAGGTAAAGATAATATAGTGCCGGAATACTTTACGCTTGTATCAGCCCTGTTGATAAAATAAAAATTAAACCGCACGGCAATAATACGTTGCCGTGCAAGGAGGCGCAGCTATGTGTTGTAACCCTGTGAAATCCAAATTCTTTGCGGCGATTTTCGTTGTGTTTGTTTTTTCTGCGGTCATTCTGTCAGGAGGATGCGATGGAGGTTCTTCAGACACAAATCAGGAAGTTTCAGGCGAACTGCTTGCTGAAGCCGGCTATTTTGGGAAATATCAACCTGACGACAACGAAATCTGTTTTAAGCTTGCCGAGGGCACTCAACTTGACTGGAACGAACACAAAGAGCAGCTTGAGGGACAGATCGGAATGGAGCTTTTGGAAGTTGCTCAGCTGGAAAAGCCTGCAGAGCAGGATAGTGGCGGGGTTGAGCGTCAGGAAGATCAAAACGCTGAAAATCGTTTGGAAACGGCAAATTTACAGAGTAATGCCGTTCCTCTGCTGCTTGGGCAGGTAAACGCCGCCAACGACGCTGCCGGACAGGAAATTCCGGCGGACAGCAGCAAATTGCAGGTGTTAAATTTTGGACTCGGAGGAAGTCAGGACGTTTCGCTTTCTGCTATTCCGGCGGATTTTATGAAAAACAATCCGCAGCTTAAAGAGAGCGTTGAAAAACTGATTATCCCTGGAGAAACAGAAGAAATAGGCGCGAATGCTTTTGCCGATATGCCAAAACTCAGCAGAGTCGTAATTTTCGGCACTCCCAGCGTAGCTGAAAACGCGTTCGCAAATTGCCCTAATCTTGAATTTGTCAGCATAGGCTGCGGAGACTATTTGGATATGTATCGCGAAGTTAAAGACGAACTTGGACACACACGCCCGTCAATGCACGGATTTATGCGCGAACACAAAGCTTCGGCATACTCAATAGGCGACAGAGCCTTTGCAAATTGTCCGAAACTGCAGCTTGTGGATTTCGGCTTTACAGCGCCCCCAAAATTTGGAAACGCTGTGTTTGAAGGGACGCCTCTGCGACTTATATCAGTTCCTTACCCCGCATGGTACAAAAACACGTTCAAGAAAGTTCTGCCCTCTGCGTATTCAAAGTATGTTGGTTCAAAAACGTGGATGGCAGACCTTCCGGACGATCAGCTGATTACGCAGCTCAGCCTTCCTGCCACGCATGACTCGGCAACGTTCGGACTTACAAACATAATTGAAATGTACGGAAGAACACAGGGACTGAATTTTGGAGAGCAATTTGACAGCGGAGTACGCTGTTTTGATATGAGACTTGGCTACTGGGGACACTCAGAACTGTATCTCGGTCATGCGTTCAGCGCCGGAATTACTTTTTCTGCGGCTGTGGACACCATCAAAAATAAACTGAAAAGCAATCCGAAAGAGTTTGTCATTATAGAATTTGCCTGGGACGGAACTCCAAGCACTTCAAACTACACGGATATGCAAAACGCTGTCTTAAAACACAACAACGACAAAAACGCCGTGATATTTAAACCTGATTTGAGACTGAAAGACGTGAGAGGCAAATTTTTGTTTATGAACTGCGACGTTAATGACACAAAGGGCGTTACATTGGACTCCTCAATATGCTGCCGCTGTGGTTAAGGTGTGTCAGGTATGAAATATAACGGCAGCGTAGGACTGCCGCGAACGCCGAAAGCAAGTCAAAACGTTTCGTGGACGCAAAACAAATGGGAGATAAAAACTACGGGAGAAGACATTCAGGACAAAACAGACAAAATATGCAAAATGCTTGATGACTTTGCAAAACAGGTCATGGAAAAACCGGAAGAAAGCCTGTGGTGCTTTAACTACACTTCCGGCTATCACAGCGTCCCGCACGATTTTTTCACAAATTATCCGGCAAGCGCTGAATATCAGAACAAACGCGCCGCAGACCATATAGCAAACCTAAACGGGCCAACTGGAGTGATTGTTATGGACTTCGCTGGCATACCCAATGGAGACAAGCGAACAAAAAGGGCGCCGGCAGGCAAAAAATACAACGTCAACGGCGATTTGCTCCTGAACGCGGTAATCGACCACAACTTTATAAAGTTTTAGTTTGTGCATTAACCCGTGCCAAACAAAAAAGGTTCTTCACGGAATTTCTTGGAATTCGCGGTCAGCCGCTGAAAAATAAACCTTATTGGTGTAAACATAGTATTGTATTATGGAGGTAACGTCTATGAATAGTTTGTTTGTAAAGCCGGAGTTTCAATTCGATGATGTTGATGCTATTGAACACGCTGAATTGGAACAGGAAAAAATTGAACTTTTGGCAAGAAGCGGCAACCCTGATGCGATATGCTATCTTGGCTGTTGTTATGCGGAAGGCATTGACAGAAAACAGGACTTTTCAAAAGCGAAGAAATTATTTGAACAAGCCGTAAAATTGGGACACCCCGAAGGCTATTTTCTGTTAGGCAATCTGTACTGCGACGGCACAGGAGTACCAAGAAATTTCAAAAAAGCCGCGGAGTTATGGAAAAAAGGAGCAGATTTGGGCAACAGCGGGGCACAATTTGAACTGGGACTGATGTATTGCAACGGTGTTGGCGTACAGAAGAATATTCAGACAGCGATAAAATTGTTTGTTCAATCTGCCGCGGACGGGAATACTGATGCTATGTCTATGCTTGGAGAAATTTACGGTTTGGAGGAAGATGGCGAACAAAATTTCAGCGAAGCTGAAAAATGGTGGAAAAAAGCCGCTGAAAACGGGGATGCCGCCTCGATGGTGCATCTCGGAGAGCTGTACATGAATGATGATTTCGACGGCAAAAACCCTGATGAAGCCGTGAAGTGGTGGAAAAAAGCTGCAGATTGCGGAGAAGCCTTTGCCATGTTCAATTTGGGCCTTGCATACTATTTTGGAGATGAAGTGCAGGAGAACAGAGCAGAGGGACTTAAATGGATTCGCAATGCAGCAAATTACGGCAGCGCTGAAGCAATGTATTTCATGGGTGATATGTACCGCGACGGCGATGATGTAGAGGAAGATAATTCTGAGGCGATAAAATGGTACGCAAAAGCCGCCAACGCAGGAGATATAGTTGCTATGCTGACACTTGCCGATATCTATATGAACGGGGATATTGTTGAGAAGGACGAACAAAAAGCGCTTGAATACTGGACTATGGCGGCAGAAAGCGGCAATGTAGGCGCAATGTACCATCTTGGCTCTATATACCACGGCAAAGACGGGTTTCCGCAGGATGCGGACAAAATTGTGTACTGGTGGGAAAATGCCGCGGCTCACGGCGGCGACTACGCAATGGTCGCGCTCGGTCTGCTGTACCACAGCGGCGAACTTGTACCAAAGAACGAAAGCCTTGCGCAGGAATGGCTGACAAAAGCGGCTGCCTGCGGCAATGATGACGCAAAACAATATTTAGAGAAATTTGCAAAAGAAGAGAACTGACCGTAACATAATTACTTGCCATGACGCAACGCTTCAATCATCGTACCTCGAACAGGTGCGAATTTGTCGCAACTCTGAAAACGGGACTACGCAAATGCGATTTTTTTTAGGATGACATACTACATCTGTCTATGTGACTGAGTATAATTGTACGCGGAAATGAAAAGCGGACAGAGAAGCTGCTCCGCAACTGTGCGAAGCAGGGAAGCAGATTGCTGTTTGGAAAATTTTGTTATGAAAAAATATATCGACATCCGAAAAAAAACGGTTATAATACATCCGTGATGCACTCAAATCCAACGGCGAGGCAGTGACGAAATGTTTGGCATAGACAGACAGACAATCCTCCCTTATAGGTAAAAATTTTCAAAACGTCTCTGAAACAGAGGCGTATGTAGATGTAAAAACGACAGTTCGGTGATGTATTGAAAAACGGCAAACAACTGGCGTGGAATTATCCCCGCCGTTGTTTTTTGCGGTTTCGGTTGTCAGCTTTTCTCTAATCAGCACTCTCTGTGTTTTCAGACAGCTGTTCACAGGTCTCGGCAATCCACTCTCGTTTTATCTGTGCCGTCAATGCTTCCAGCGCAGAATTCGAGTGTTTTTCGAAATAGTCTTTAAGAATATTGTTATCTATGCAACTCTGCATTATTTGTTTGGCGCATTCTCTCGCCTCTTTATCCAGTTCTGTTTCAGTTGTCACGTCTGCTTCCACGGATGGTTTTTCCGCTGTTTTGTCACATCGCTCAAGATTGTTTGTAATATCTGTCATTTTACGTTCCTCCGTTTCATAATGTTTTTCTATTTCTGCCAGCGTAAGGTATGTGTTCACATAACCCTCCGCTTTGCTGACTCACATCACTCTAACACCTTTCGTCAGGGTGTCCGATTCTGTTTTTTGTATATAGCACGCACAGCTCGGGGTTCGGCGGCTGTTGAACTAATTTCTGAGAAATTGTTTCTGCGTCTTGCGTGGTTTCCCGTTAACTGCTTACGATGCGCTTAGTTATTCGTCTTCTTCAATGCCGCATTCCGCGCTGCCGATGTCTGCAAGTTCAAACGGAGTGCCCTGATACACTATGTAATTTACCCAGTTTGCGTAAAGCAGATGCGCCGC
>JAUNNW010000108.1 GCA_030531285.1 Synergistaceae bacterium
TGCCCTTCTTCCTCTTTCTCGTATGTGCAACTTGATTTTAAAATCTACAAAAAAAGTATTATAATAAATGCATGAGAAAACTTAAACTTATTGCGGCAATATGCGCAATCTTCTGCACCGCTGTTTCCCCTGCGTCAGCTTCGGTGACCAAAGAGCAGGCGCTGAAGGTGTGGAGCGAGGTAGGACAGTCTACAGGACTTTCCTCGCTGCCGTTTTCGTTTAAAGAAAGCATAGTGCCGAACGCATGGGTAACCTCAGGTAAATCTGTTACGGTCACCACCGGTTTGCTTGAAATGCTTGAGACGGAAGACGAGCTGTACGGTGTCCTTGCGCATGAGGCGGGGCATGTCAAGCTCAGGCATGCGGACAAAACGGTGAGCAGACAGATAGGAACAAGCATTCTGACATCCGTAATATCTTCGCTTATCGGCGGGGTGGTTTCGCCCGTCGCAAACGTCGGGGTCAGCCTTGCCTCGGCAGGTTACAGCCGTCAGCAGGAAATTGAATCGGACGATTATGCGGTAAAGCTTGCCTTTAAAAACGGGAAAAATATGGCAGGGCTTTACACTGCGCTGCAAAAGCTTGCAAAACACAACAAAACGGAACCAAGCGGCTTTAATTCCCATCCGCCGGACGAAAGGCGTCTGCTTCACGTCAGAAATATGATACTTTCTCTTGACAAAAGCGCCGTAATACCCGGCGAAGAAAACAAAGAAGAAAAAGAGCGCATCAGCCAGGCGGCAAGATATTCGGCGGCAGCAAACGCTGTTCAGCAGGAACTGAACAGGCAGGCAAAATACGGCGCAAACACGGAAAACAACGCAGGGCAGCCTGCTGTCAGCAGCACTGCGGAGCCTTTGCCGCATAACGGCGTTGATCTGCCTGCTGAAAACGGCGTACAGCAAAATGCGCAGTAAAACTGCGGCATAAAGGGTGAAATAAAATGTTCGGAAACAAAGGCACGGTTCAGATATATACAGGAGACGGAAAGGGCAAAACTACAGCCGCACTCGGTCTTGCCATACGTGCGGCAGGTCATGGAGCGCGGGTGGTAATCATACAGTTTATGAAAGGCTGGAACGGCTGCGGAGAACTGAAAATTTTGGCGCCGCTCAAAAACATAACACTCATTCATACAGGCGCATCGAAATGCATCCGACCGGGCGCAGAATCCGAATGGGATGCGGGCGAAGCTGAAAAAGGAATGCGTTTCGCGAAAAAATACGCCGCGCCGCAAATGTGCGACATGCTGATACTTGACGAAATCACGTGGGCAATCTCCCACGGGCTGCTGAAAACGGAAGACTTGCTGAAACTCATAGACAAAAAACCCGAGCAGCTTGAAATAGTAATCACAGGACGCTGTGCGCCACAGGAACTCATTGACAGGGCAGACCTCGTCAGCGAAATAAAGGAAATCAAACATCCCTTTGTTCAGGGCGTCAAGGAACGACAAGGGATTGAATATTAGAAAAAACTGTGAATACCAAAAGAGAAATTTTAATGCTTGCTAATCAGGCATAATAAAATAAAAGGAGAGAATTACAATGACAACGAAAGACAATCTCGCAACAGCATTCGCCGGTGAATCACAGGCAAACCGCAAATATCTGCTTTTCGCCGAAAAAGCGGCGGCAGAAGGACACAAAGGCGCAGCACGCCTTTTCAAAGCGGCTGCGGCTGCCGAACAGCTCCACGCATTCGCCGAATTCAAAGCGGCAGGCGGCGTAAAATCAACACTTGAAAACCTCGAAGCGGCAAAAGCCGGCGAAACGCACGAATTCACAGAAATGTACCCGCCGATGATAGAAACTGCAAAAGCAGAAGGCGAAAAAGCAGCCGAAAGGGCGTTCACTCTTGCAAACGCAGCCGAAAAAGTCCATGCTGAGCTTTATGCGGACGCAATCGCAAACATTGACGGGGACGACGTCTACTACCTCTGCCCGGTATGCGGCTACATCCACAAAGGCAAAGCCGAAGGCAGCTGCCCGATTTGCGGCGTTCCTGCGGCAAAATTCATTGAATTTGCAGACTAAGCATCAGCGCATATTCAGATTGCAAAGCAGTCCGGCAAGTTTCGGACTGCTTTTTTCCTGCAGCTTCTTTTTAGATCCCATATTTTTGAAAATATGATATAATCTATATAGTGGAATTGGAAGTCCACTTTTCACGATGCAAAAAGAGGCGGGGTGCACCATGAAGAAGTTGTTTGTTAAACTGATTTTAAGAATATTCTTCCGTGTCAAGATTGAAGGCTGGGAGAACTGGAAAGCGACCGACGGGAAAAACGTAATTGTTGCACCGAACTACGTTTCCTACATAGACCCGCTTATCCTTGCAATGTTCCTTCCGGAAACTGCGCCTTTTGCAATCGAACGCAGACTGACGCAGAAACGCTTTGCCAACTGGTTCCTGCCGCTTGCCGAAACACACATTCTTGATGCAGACTCACCGATGACGCTCCGCTACTTCCTCGGGCTTCTGAAAGAAGGAAAGCGCTGCATCATCTTCCCCGAACTGCAGCCGACAATAACAGGAAACTCAATGAAAGTCTCTGCCGGCGTTGCCCACATTGCGGAGCATACGGGAGCCAAAATTCTCCCGATACAGATTTTGGGAACACAAAACACTCCGTTCAGCAGAATACAGCACAAACGCGGACTCAAACTCTTCCGCCGCGTAGTCATCCACATTTTCCCGGCAAAAGAAATCAAAATTCCCGAAGAAATAAAAGGCTCAAAACGCACTGCAATGGCAGGCCGCGCGCTTGAAAAAATAATGGAAGACGCGGCGCTGTACGCACGCCGCAAAGAAAAGAAACTCTTTGACAACCTTATCGACGCCAGAAACGAATTCGGCGGCAGCAGACGTCTCTTTGCGGACTTAGGTTCAAAACCTGTCACCTACAACGGATTTATTACGCGCATACTGCTGATACAGGGACTTTACAAAAAACAGAAATTTGAAGGCGACGTCATCGGTGTTCTGCTCCCGACTTCGCTTGCCGGAGTAATTTCGCTCTACGCACTGCAGAACATAGGCAAAATCCCATCTCCGCTGAACTTCTCAATCGGCGGCCGCGCGCTTGTAAGCTGCTGCCGCACGGCGCAGATAAAAACGGTAATTACTGCCCATGCCTTCATTGACAAAGGCAAACTTTCAGGGCTTGTAGACGCGCTTGTCGAAGCCGGTATACGCATCGTATGGCTTGACGACATAGGCAAAAGCATAACAACCGGCGAAAAAATTGCAGCGGCGCTCTGTGCCCCGTTCATAAAATCCGCACCGGTTAAAGAAGGCGAAACGGACAAAACAGCGCTTATCCTCTTCACTTCAGGCTCCGAAGGCGCACCCAAAGGCGTTGCTCTCAGCCACAAAAACCTCAACACAAACCACGCGCAGATGTTCACGCGGGTTGAATTCTACCAGAGCGACAGGGCGATGAACGCAATGCCGATATTCCACTCCTTTGGACTTTCAGGTGTCTTCATGCCTGTGATACTCGGCTTCTTTGTCGTATTCTACCCATCGCCGATAGCCTACAAAACAATTGCGGCTGCCTGCTACGACGAAAGAATAACGATAATTTTCTCAACGGACACCTTCCTTCAGGGCTACGCCAAAGCTGCGGCAAACAACTACGATTTCTCATCTGTACGCCTGCTTGTGCAGGGTGGAGAAAAAACGCGTCCGGCAACGCTTGAACACTGGTTCAACCGTTTCGGCATACGCATAACGGAAGGTTACGGCGTAACGGAAGCCTCTCCGGTCGTTGCCAACAACTACCATGCGCACTTTAAAGCAGGCTCTGTCGGGCTTTTCTGCTCAGGCATAGACTACAGGCTTGAACCTGTCGAAGGAGTCGCAAAAGGCGGAAGACTCTGGCTTAAAGGCGACAACATCATGCAAGGCTACATCCGCGCGACAAACCCGGGGGTAATAGAGCCGCTTGAAGACGGCTGGTATGACACCGGCGACATAGTGGACGTAGATGAAGACGGATTTGTAACGATACTCGGCCGCGCGAAACGCTTTGCAAAAATAGGCGGCGAAATGGTATCTCTTGCCTCAATAGAAGAAGTCATCAACGAGGTATGGCCTGAATACCACCATGCGGCTGTAATGACCGAAGGCGGCAGCAAAGGCGAAACCCTGACCCTTGTCACCACCTCGCCCGACCTGCAGCAGAGAGACGTCCGCGCAAAACTTGCAGAATACGGCGTTGCGGAAATCGCGATACCGAAAAAAATAATCTGCATGGAAGACATGCCTGTCCTTGCAACCGGCAAAGTCGCCTATCCGGCGCTTGAAGAAAAACTGAGAGCAAAGACGGAAGAATAAATCGCCTTTATAGCACACTGTTTATAACCTCAACAAACAAGCGGCTTGGAAAACTCCACGCCGCTTGCTTTGTTTCGCTTAATGCTTATCTATCCGTCATTCTGCGCTCTTTTTTCCGTCATTCTGCGGAAATCCGCAGGATTTAGCGCAGAATCCAGCCTGTGCCCAGTAT
>JAUNNW010000109.1 GCA_030531285.1 Synergistaceae bacterium
CTCTGTTTTGCGTTTGCCGGCGACATAACATATTTCGGAGTGTTTTTGGAATATGGTTTCACCGCTATTTCCGTTCTTTCGCCTGTTTCAACAAGAGATTTGCTGTGGCATACGCGCGTGCTTACGCGGAAAAGTACCGGAGCGTCAAATTTTTCAGATATTTCAAAAGCTTTTTTTATAAAATCGTGAGCTTCCTGACTGTCTGAAGGTTCAAGCATGGGAACCTTTGCGTGGGAAGCGTAGAAGCGGCTGTCCTGCTCGTTCTGTGAGCTGAACATTCCGGGGTCATCGGCAACGTTTATTACGCAGCCGCCGGAAATTCCGGTGTAAGCGAGGGTGAAAAACGGGTCTGCTGCAACGTTAAGCCCAACGTGCTTCATGGCAGACATGGATCTGGCGCCGGCAAAAGCCGCACCTGCCCCTACCTCGACTGCCACCTTTTCGTTCGGCGCCCATTCGCAGTAAATTTCAGGATAAGCAGATATGTTTTCCAGAATTTCTGTAGACGGAGTTCCGGGATAGGCTGCCGCAACGTGCAGTCCCGCTTCCCATGCACCCCGTGCTATTGCTTCGTTGCCTGTCATAATTTTTTTCATTTCTCAACATTCCCCCGTTTACGCAATAATTTCTATCCCTGAGTTTCGGCTGTATCCTCTTTTGTTGCCCATTTGGCAAGATCTATGCCCAAAAGACCTGTTGCAATGTATATAAGCGAAACGACAATAAAGCCTCTGAAACGCAGGAAGAAGAAAATAGCCGCTATCAAAGCGACAACGGAATAGAAACGTCCCTTTATCACGTTTCCGCTTTGCATTTTTTTTGCGTTGCAGTAAGGTACGGAGCTGACCATAAGCACGCCTACAAAAAACATTCCGAACATTACGAGCAGCGGCGAAAGCTGAAAGCGCGCAAGCACAAGCGAAGCAAGCGTCAAACCGCCTGCAGGTATAGGCAGCCCCTGAAAAGGCCCTGAAGGAACATGGCATACGTTGAAGCGGGCAAGGCGGAGAATTCCGCAAAGCGTGAAAAACGCTGCTGCCATAATTCCGAGAGAATCTGCGGGGCCGCCGAGATAGGTTGAATTTATGCCTGTGTTGGAAAGATACGCGGAATAAACAAGAATTGCGGGCGCCGCCCCGAAGCTGAGCGCGTCGGCAAGACTGTCAAGCTGCTCTCCGAAAGCACTGCTTCCGTTCAGTTTGCGGGCTACTCTTCCGTCCATAACATCGAAGAAAACAGCAAAGAATATCAGCAAAGCCGCTGCATTAAATCTGCAGTGCTGCGTCATCACAAGAGACGCAATGCCGCAGAAAACGCTCCCGCTTGTAATCATGTTCGGTATAACAACGTTTACCGGAATTTTTACGTTACTCTGTTCTTTCAATTCTTTTCACCCCTATTACAGTCTGTCCTGCCTTAACGCGGTCGCCTGTGTTCACGGTCGGCCGTATTGAAGCAGGCAGATAAAGGTCAACCTTTGAGCCGAGTTTAATCATTCCGTAGCGTTCACCGCGTCCGTATTCGTCACCTATTGCAACGTCCTTGGTAATGCGGCGCGCCATAATGCCTGCTATCTGACAGAGAAGAAAACGTCCGTCCTCAGATCTTGCTCCGACGTAAAACCTTTCGTTCACGTCGCTTGCTTTCGGAGCAAACGCAACTTTCTTTTTCCCGGGCATGTATCTTACGTATTCAACTGTTCCGGTGAACGGGAAACGGTTGACGTGAACGTCCCAGCCGTTCATAAAAATGCCTATTTTAACAGCTTTGCCTAAATATTCGTGTTCCGTGTCAATAATTTCAACCACCCTGCCGTCAGCCGGCGAGAGCCAGCCGTCTCTTTCAGGCTCCCTGTCAGGGTCACGGAAGAAATAGATGAAAAAAGCAAGCGGGAAAAACAGAAAGCATGCCAGGCATCTCGACGTGAAACAGGCAGCGGCAAAAACAAAGCCGAATACGCCTACCTCAAACCATCCGTAGCGCGAGATTTTAAGCAAGCGCTAATCCTCCTCCACTTCACGAACTATGCTGATGTCCGCGATAGTATCGCCTTCGTCAAGCCGCGCTATGGTATAGCCCGTTGCAGTGCGGCTAAGGATTGAAATCTGTTTTACCGGTATGCGGACTATGCGTCCGTTTGCCGATATGATAATTATCTCCTCTTCATCGTCAACGCCCCATGCTCCGATAAGGTCTCCGGTTTTTGCGGTCAGTTTCATTGAACGCACTCCATAGCCTCCGCGATGGTGCGTGGTAAACTCTGAATATTCCGTACGTTTGCCTATTCCCTTGGCAGAGATGAAAAGCACCTGATAGCCTTCCGTAACAACATCACAGCCGACAACAGCGTCTCCATCGTCAAGACGTATGCCTTTGACTCCCTGCGCCTGTCTGCCGAGCGGGCGGAATTCGTCTTCGGGAACGCGTATCGTCTGCCCCTTTGCCGTTGTGAACAACAATTCGTCGTTTCCGTGCGTGACACGGATTCTTGCAATGTTGTCGCCGTCTGTAAGCCCGAGTACGCGTCTGCCTGCTCTCGTAAGCCCGTCAAGCTCCTCAACGGGCAGTCTCTTCGCTATGCCGTTTTTAGTAACAAAGAAAATGTACTTCGCATCGTTTGCGTCCTTGTCTTTAATGGCTACGACCTTTTCGTTCTGGTCAAGCTGCACGAGCGTTGAAATCAGCTTGCCTTTCCCCGTCTTCGGCTGCGGAATCATATAGCCTTTCATTCCGTAGACCTTTCCCTTGTCCGTGAAGAGGAAAAGCTGGCGGTGCGTAGTGGTGGTTTCGAGAATTGCTATCTCGTCTTCAGCTTTCGTAGCAACGCCCTTTACGCCTTTCCCTCCGCGTCCCTGTACGCGGTAGTCGCCAAGCGGCATTCTGCGCACGTAACCGTCACGGCTGAGGGCAATAACAATATCCTCTTCAGGAATGAGATCTTCATCGTTAACTTCTTCAAGACCGCCGTCTTCAATATCCGTACGGCGTTTGTCGGCGTATTGCTCCTTTATTTCAACAAGTTCGCTCTTGACAACGGAATCAAGCACAAAACTGCTGCCGAGAATATCCCTGTAACGGGCAATATCAGCCTGCAGCTGTTTCATTTCCATATCAAGTTTGTTTCTTTCAAGTCCGGTAAGCCTGTGCAGTTTCATGTCGAGAATTGCCTGCGCCTGAATTTCGGTAAAACCGAGATTGGCTACAAGGGCATTTCTTGCGCTGACTGCATTGTCTGAAGATTTAATCGTGCGTATGACTTCATCGATTATGTCAAGCGCTTTGAGCAAACCTTCAACGATATGCGCACGCTCTTCAGCCTTGCGCAGGCGGAATTCGGTGCGACGGCGCACAACCTCGCGGCGGTGATCAAGGAAAATACCAACCATGTCTTTGAGATTAAGTTCACGCGTCTGTCCGTCAAGAATTGCAAGGTTTATAACTCCGAAAGTTGTCTGAAGCTGAGTGCGGTTGTAAAGCTGGCGAAGCACAAGATTGGGATCAGCATCAGCCTTTGTGTCTATAACAATACGCATACCTTCGCGGTCAGACTCATCGCGGAGATCAGCGACTCCGTCAATCTGACCTGCCTGAACGCACTTCGCGATAGTTTCAATAAAAGTCGTTTTGTTGACAGTATAAGGAATTTCCGTAATGACAATAGAGTTTTTGCCGCGCGCGCCCTCAGTGATCTCAGCGCGGCCGCGCACAATAAGCTTTCCCCTGCCTGTCCTGTAGGCATCCATAATACCGTCTCTGCCCATAATAATCCCGCCCGTGGGAAAATCAGGCCCCGGCATAAGTTTTATAAGTTCCGAAAGCTCAGTCTCCGGATTCGACAGAAGCGTGCAGCACACATCCACAGCTTCGCCGAGATTGTGCGGCGGCATATTGGTAGCCATACCTACGGCTATGCCTGTAGTACCATTCACAAGCAGATTTGGAATACGCGACGGAAGAACGGTAGGTTCCATAAGGGATTCGTCAAAATTCGGCATCCAGTCAACTGTTTCCTCGTTGATATCTGTCAGCATTTCTTCGCCAAGCAACTGAAGTTTGGCTTCTGTGTAACGCATTGCCGCAGGGGGATCTCCGTCTATTGAACCAAAGTTTCCCTGCCCTTCAACAAGCGGATAGCGCAGGTTGAAATCCTGCGCAAGTCTCGCCATAGTATCGTAAATCGAAGCATCGCCGTGCGGGTGATATTTACCCATCGTGTCGCCGACAATACGCGCCGATTTCTTTGTCTGCTGATTATGCCGCACGCCGAGCTCAAGCATATCCCACAACACACGGCGCTGAACGGGTTTCAAACCGTCTCGTGCGTCAGGAATTGCGCGTCCGACAATAACCGACATGGCGTAATTGATATAGCTGGTCTTAATCTCGTCTTCAATAGGAAGCACGGAAACTCTGCCTATCTCAAAAAGATTTGCCTGCTTTGAACCATTATCCATTTCAAAACCTCC
>JAUNNW010000110.1 GCA_030531285.1 Synergistaceae bacterium
TTCTCGGCGGAGGCACAAACGTGCTTGTTGCCGATGGTTTTATTAATGCCGCTGTGCTTTATACCGGACATATAAAAGGCATAAAAATTGTCAAGCGTGATGGGTTTGTTGAAGTTGAAGCCGGATGCGGCTGCACGACAAAGCAGCTTTTGGCATTTGCGCTGGAAAATTCGTTGACAGGACTTGAATTCCTTACAGGCATACCGGGTACCTTGGGAGGAGCGCTCAAAGGTAATGCAGGCGGACGTTCTGACGATGGTTTTAACCGCATAGTAACTGAAATAACCACTATTGATAAAAATTTCAATGTCAGAAAAAATGCCGGAAATGAAATTAACTGGCAGTACAGACAGTCTCCTGTAGATACGGAAGATTTACTTATTGTTTCCTGTAAAATGCTTTTGCGGGAAACGGAGAAAAAACAGATTACGGACAAAATCCGCAGCTTTGCCGATTTGAAAAAGGGACAGCCCATAGGACGGGCAACCGCTGGTTGTGTTTTTAAAAATCCGGAAGGCGGAAGCGCCGGAAAAATGATTGACGAATGCGGATGCAGAGGTATGAAAATAGGTGATGCAGCCGTGTCTTCAGCGCACGCAAATTTTATAGAAAACACAGGCTGCGCTTCCGCAGGTGAGATATACGAATTGTGTGAGCTGTGCCGCAGCAAAGTTCTTGAAAAGTTTGGGGTAAAACTGGAATATGAGATCCGTTTCATCGGCGACTTCAAGAAAAACTGAACGTCGCATAAAAATGATATTTTTGTTTGCAGCACTGCTGGCGGGTATTATTTTTTCGCTTGAAACAAAAATGCACTTGTTCAGACTTAAAGATATAACTGCTGAGCCTGGTAAAATACTGCCTGAACAGATTATAACACACAGCATAACTGCAAAACAGCGGCGTTTTTGGCCGGTGTTGTTTGTTCAGCGTGAAAAATACTGCAGAAAGATTGAAATACAGTATCCGCTGACCTGCAGAATGGATATTGCCGGATGGGGCAAAGTAAAACTTAAACTTAAGGTGCTGCAGCCTGCGGCAAAAATATATTGGGACGGAAAATACTGGTATCTCTCCTCGAACGGCAAAATATGGCAGACAAATATTGAAGAAAACAGTATACTTAACTTGTCTGAGCTTAAAGATAAACCGCTGATTTACTGGAGTGACGACCAAATGCCGCCGTGCAGCGCAGATAATTCGGCAGGCAATATTAAAACCAGTTCAGTCAGAGCTGAAAACATATACAAATGGTACGAAAACCTGAAAGCTGTAGGCTGGCTGGATAAAATTGCTGCAATAAAGACTGAAACCAATGACGGTATCTCCGCTGTCAGAATAATATTCAGAAAGAAAAACGGAGGCGGCGGAGTTTCCGTGCTTATGCCGGAAAATTGCGACGACTGGGTTGTTGCCGGCCTTGCCGTAAACAAAATCTGCTCAGATTTGCAAGATTTGCCGCAAACTGATTTTATTGATGCGACATATAAAAATAAAATTTTAGTAAAAACTGTTGTACAATAATAAGCGTAGAAAATAAATTGTCGGAGGTGGACTGTCATGTTTGGAAACTCCTTTGCATCTGGGTATGCTGACGAACCTGAAATTATTGCCGCTCTTGATTTGGGTACAAGCAAAATTTCCGTGATAGTGGCTGAAAAGGAAACCGAATCTGAAGAACCGCATATAATTACTGTCGAAGAGTGTCCGTCGTCCGGTATCAGGAAAGGCAGCATTATTAACGCTGAATTGGCATCAAGGGCAATAAAACAAGTCTTGAACAGTGCGGAAGCCACTGTCGGTCAGCCGCTGAAAACGGTGTCTGTTTCGTTTTCTTGCAGCGAAGGCATGCAGTGTGTTGCAACGCAGGGAAAATTCTTGCTCGGAGTTAACGCGCGGCCTGTTTCGGAAGACGATATTGAGCGTGTAGTGCAGATTGCGAAGGATGACCTCGCGGTTCCTTCGAACAAAACGGTAGTACATACGATTCCCGTAAGATTTATCCTTGATGACAAAGAGATTGAAAATCCATTGGATATGACCGGTAAAACTCTTCAGATTGAGCTTCTGAACGTTATGGTTCCAAGTTCGGCAATACAGGATACGGTAAACTGCATAAAAAGAGCCGGTGTTGAAATAGACAGTATCGTACTTAAGCCTTTGTCCGCATCTCTGTCTGTAATTACCGAGGAAGAAGCAAGAAACGGTGCAGCAGTTTTGGATATCGGAGGGGGAACGACTGACCTTACGGTTTATTCCAACGGACATCCGGTGTACATGGTTACAATTCCGATTGGCGGTGACCATGTATCCAATGATTTGGCATCGGTTCTCAAAATACCGCTTGTCTGTGCCGAAGACATCAAGCGCAGGGTATGTTTGGGGATTGAATACCAGAACGAAGAAGACGAAAATGAGTATGTTGAATTCTCGTTTAACAACAGACTGTCCAGAGTTCTGCGCCGCGAAACCGCAGAAATTATTTCCTGCAGGATAGAGGAACTTTGCAGGGAGCTTATTATGCCTAAGATAAACGAAGCAGGGGTCAAATCGCTGGACGGAGGAATAATTTTAACAGGCGGCATAGCTGAAATGCGCGGAATTGACAGCCTGATGCGCGACATATTTGAACTTTCCGTGAGAAAGGCGGTTCCTTCTGTTGCTTCACAGATGCCCGGCGGCAGAAATGGCGGAGAATTTTCGGGAGCAGCCGGAATAATAAAATACGTAACTGAAAAACAGCGTGCCCCGTACCGCTTTATGGACGGTTACTCCGATGTCGGATCAGTGAAGAAAGACAGCCGAAAGTTGCAGCCTTCTGCAATTAAGAATATATGGACTGAGAAAAATGAAACAATTAAAAAAGAATTGAAAACAGAGACAAAGAACATCGGCAGCAAGATAAAAGGTCTGTTTTCAGATCTGTTTTAGAGGAGGACGCTCTGCGTTATGACAAACACAGATATTTTCCAGCTTGATAAGTCTAATTATCCCACCCGTGAGGTCATTAAAGTTATCGGAGTCGGCGGGGCAGGCAATAATGCGTTGAATCACATTATCCGCGGTGGAGTCAGCGGTGTTGAGTTCATTGCCGTCAATACCGATTTGGCGCATTTGGAACTTTCCGAATCGCAGAACAGAATGGTTATCGGCAAGGAACTTACCAAAGGATTGGGTGCAGGTTCCAATCCTGAAGTTGGTTTCAAAGCCGCGCAGGAATCCAGAGATGACATACGTACTGCCGTTGAGGGTGCAGATATGATATTTTTGGCGGCAGGTATGGGCGGAGGCACGGGAACAGGCGCGGCGCCTGTTATTGCGCAGATTTCACGTGAAGCCGGCGCTTTGGTTATAGGCGTCGTTACGCTTCCGTTTACGTTTGAGGGAAAAAGGCGTATTGCCCAGGCTCTTCGCGGCATAGAAGCACTAAAAGACAAAGTAGATGCGCTGATAGTAATCCCCAACGATAAACTTTTAAATATTTCCGACCATAAAACTCTTATGAACGAAGCGTTCGGCGAAGCCGACAACGTACTGCATCAGGCAGTACAGGGAGTGACTGATCTTATTCTTCGCCCCGGCATTGTTAATGTTGATTTTGCGGACGTTCGCACGGTAATGTCAAACGCCGGACCTGCAATTATGGGAATAGGCGAAGGGTACGGAGAGAACAGAGCGCAGCTCGCCGCAACAAACGCAATAAACAGCCGTCTTATGGATACAAGGATGAACGGCGCAAGGGGCATCCTTGTCAATATAACAGGGGCCAACGTCCGTATTCACGAGGTCAACGAGGCAGTGAGAATCATTACTGAAGCTGCCAATGAGAACGCATATATAATCTGGGGTCACGTGTATGATCCCGATATGGGGAACAATTTGCAGATTACGGTTATCGCCACCGGATTTGACGAGCTTCCTGATTACGCGAAACAGTACGACGGAGGATACAATGCTGTCAGAGTTTCTGCGCAACAGCCGGAAAAAACTGCGGAAGTATCGGCAAGCGCGGAAACGGTAACGCCGTTCGGTCTGCACAGAAGTGCTTCGCACAGACTTGTTTACAATAATAAAGTTCCTGATGATCCCGCTAATTTCAGTGAGAAAGTACGTCCTCTGATAGTTGGAGAACAGGCTTCAGAGCCTGCCCAGTACCACAGGCATGAAACTTCTGAGTCAGTTCGTGAGTTGCGGCCTGCAGTTGAGAACATTCAGTACAAAGCCGTGCAAGGGCAGGAAAATACCATCGAAACCAGCGTAAATCTTTTCCAAAGCGATGGTGACGCAAACAGCTACGATACGCCTTCAATTCTCCGCCGCCGTTTGAAAAAGCAGGAAGAGGAATAGATGGGCAGAATAACCGAGTGGCAGAGCTGGGA
>JAUNNW010000111.1 GCA_030531285.1 Synergistaceae bacterium
TGGAGCGGACAACGGGATTCGAACCCGCGACATTCGGCTTGGGAAGCCGACGCTCTACCAGCTGAGCTATGTCCGCGCAAGAGATATTTTAACACATATTTTGACGTATGGATTATAATATTTTGGCGAGGTGAGCATATTATGCCCGGACCAAAGAGATACAAAACAGCAAAAATAGGCATCATTCTGCCGTCGGAAGATCTTTTGGAAAAGCTGTCAGGCGAGTTTGCGGTATTCGACAAGTTTTATGTAAAATATGAGCTTGCCGGACTTCCGCCGCACAATAACAGACAGGAACTTGAAAACTATGCCTCAAACGCAAAAAAACGAGGGCTTGAGGCAGTAATAATATCGGCTGACTTCTCTGATGAACTGCCGCATTTTACAGCGGAAAAATGTCAGGCACCGTTAATTTTCGCGCCAGTGTCGAAAACAAACCGAAGCGTGCCGCAAAAGATTCTTGCTTCGTCAAGTTTCTGCGTTACCGCCGCAAACGATTTTTCAAAAGCAGCGCACTTTGCGCTCAAAATTCTTGCGCTACGCGACAAAAGCCTTTCAAGGCGCCTGTTAAATCTCTCATTGTCCAAAAAAGAACGTTTTGCCGCGGAAGACTCGGGTGAGTTTCCTCTTGCGCCGGATAACGCATACTATCTTTGACCGGCAGACAGGACTACTATCTGAAACAAACGGCGCGGGAAACCCGCGCCGCATTTTTTTTGCTTTAATTAGGCTGTCTGCGTCAAATATTACATTACAAATCCGAGGATTACGTAAAGTATAAGCGACGCTCCTGCAAAGAAGGCGCAGTACGGCGTCTGCGTCTTGACGTGGTCAATAATGTCGCAGCCGGACGTTGAGCAGGACATTATCGTTGTGTCGGATATCGGCGACGTGTGGTCTCCAAAGATGCTTCCGCCGAATGCCGCTCCGGCAACCAAAGGAACGTTCACGCCGAGGTTAATAGCCATCGGAAGGGCGATTACGAACATAATAGCCATTGTTCCCATTGAGGTGCCGGTTGCGAAGGAGATAAGGCAGGCGATGATGAATACGAGTGCCGGAAGGAACGCCGGATTGAGCGCCTGAAGGAATATTGACGAGAGGTAGCTGCCCGTATCAAGCGCTTTGACCGTGCTTCCCATCGTAAATCCGAGAAGAAGGACGAAGGCTATCGAAAGCATGCTGCCCATACCCTTGAACATTTCGTCAATAACTTCGTTGAGCGTAAATATTTTTTGGAATACGCAGAGAGCGCCCATAACCACGAGCGACACAAAACAGCCCCAAAGCAGCGAGTTCATGCCGCTGCCCTTCATAAGGCTGCCGTTTCCGGTAACGAACAGAGCAATAATAACAGTGAAAAGCAGTGTGAGAATCGGGAGTACAAGGTTCATTACTCTCGGCTTTGCATCGCTGATTTTTACCCTTGAGATTTCTCCGCCTTCCTTTGCATGTACTGGGTCGTCAAGCATACCCGTTTCTGCGGCGCGTTTCTCGGCTGCCTTCATTGGTCCGAAATCCTTCTGGGTAATTGCAAGAACGAGAACGCCAAGCACTGCGAAAATGCAGTAGAAATTGAGGCAGATTGATTTAATAAGCGTAGGAATAGCATCGGCTTCCGCAACACCGCCGGAGGTAAGATAGCCGATCATTGCCGCAAGCCAGCCGCTGAGCGGGATAAGAACGCAGACAGGCGTTGACGTGGCGTGGATAATAAACGCAGCTTTTTCGTGCGGAACTTTAAGCGCGTCATTAACAGGGCGCGCAACGGAACCGGTAACCATGCAGCTGAGCGAGCCTGACGTGAATATAAGAACGCCGAGCAGCCACGTAAAAATGTTTGCGCCGCGTTTTGATTTGATAATTCCGTTTTTCTTCACCATAACGTCGACAAAACCATCAACGCCGCCTGAGCGCTCAATAAGGTAAATAAGCGCGCCGATAAAAAGCATCGAGGCGATAACTATCGTATTGCCGCTTGAAGCCATCGTTTTGACGCAGTTGTTGAGCGCCGCATTGAGAGCCGCGATAAAATTCCAGTCCGCAATAATGAACGAACCGAGGAAAATACCGATAAAGAGCGAAATAAAAACGTTTTTTGTGACAAGCGCGAGAACGATTGTCAAAATTGGCGGTACTATTGACCAGAAACCATACTGCATTGAACTTATCCTCCTTAAATTTTACTTTCTTATGGCTCTTCCAAGCCTGTGGTTTATGATTTTGCCTTTTTCAACGGCGATTTTTCCGCCGACGATTACGTAATCTATTCCTTCCGGTTCCGCAACAGGGTCTGCAAAAGTCGCATTATCTTTTACCGCCTTGGGATCAAAAATAACTATATCCGCGTCAGAACCTTTTTCAAGTCCGCCCTTGCCTGAAAGCGACAGTTTCTCCGCGGCTGCAGAGGTCATTTTTGCGATGCCGTCCGCCAGCGAAACCTTGCCGGTATTGATAAATTCCACGATGAAATGCGGGAAAGCGCCTGCTGCGCGCGGATGTCCCTGTCCGTTGTTCAGAAGTCCGTCGCTTCCGAGAATAACTCCCGTATGAGCCATAGCCATATCAACGTCCTCATGCTTCATAACGTGACACACAGTAATCATATCAGGATATTCTGCGCGAACCTTGCGGAACAGCTCTTCCGTGCAGCGCATGCCCCTGTATTCACCCTCGCACAGTTCCACAACATCGTAACCCGTATGATAACGGTCAAGGAACCCTTCATCGTAAGTGGCTGAACCTATCTGCGTCGAATACGCATAATACGGATAGCAGTCACAATGCAGATTCAGTCCGTTTGCGCGGTAACGGTCGGTAATCTGCAAAAATTCTTCCATCTGTCCGAAACCTGCCATACTTCCTATATGCGAAATTTCTGTATTGAGACCGAATTTCAGCCCTGCGCTGATAAACTCCTCAGCTGCGGTGAAAACACCGGCAGCATCATCGCGAAGATGCGCGGCAATAACTTTGTCGTCCTTCTTGCACAGCTTCGCAGTTCTTTCAAGCTCCTCCTGATTCAAACCCGGAGCGTAGCGTATTCCGTAGGAAACGCCTATGCAGCCTCCGTCAAGAGCCCTTGCTGTGCTGCGTTCCAGCGTGTCAAGCTGCGAAGGTGCGGCGGCAGCGTATCTGTCGGTCGTCCCAGCTTCGTAACGGAGATAACTGTGTCCGGCGTACATAGCGACGTTGACGGGAGCTCCCTTAGCGTCCACTGTATCAAGATACTTGACAGGATCGCACAAATTTGTTCCGCAATTGCCCGCAATAACCGTTGTAACCCCCATCTTCAGCATACAGTCGAAAATGCAGAAATCAATATCGTTCCCATCTGCGTTCAGCGGGTCTTCATGCATGTGAATATCGATAAATCCGGGGGAGACTATTTTGCCTTCAGCGTCAATAACCGTATCGGCTTCAAGCTCTTCCCTGAGAAAAGCTTCTATTTTTCCGTCCTTAACCAAAACATTCTGCTTTGAAAAAACGGTATTCTTGGCATCCGCGACAAAGCCGTTCTTAATCAAAATGCTGCCCATTGCGTTATCCTCCCTGCTATAAATTCAGATTTCGGCAGGCAGCTGTTCTCCGAGAAAAAACGGCTGATGCTTCTGCATCGGCCGTAGGTCTCAAATTATGCGCAAGGCGCAAAATTCAACTAATACATAGCTCTCCGCAAAAGCGACAGTCAAACGGATCTTATCCGGTTGCCCGGGCAGAGTTCGCAACTTTCCGCCTTCGGCAGCGGCCCCTTTCAGAACGACAACGGTTTTGCGTCACCTTTGACATCGCCCATACTCTTGACAACTGCTCCTCTATCCTTTAGCAATATTAGGTTACCGAGATTATAGCACTTGTTCCGTCGTTGTAAATATTTATTTAAGAAAAAACAGAAAATGAGGTATCCGTAGTTGATAAGCCGTTGCGGAAAACATATCACCGCCTTCCAAAACAATTTTACCGCAACTCGGAACATTTATCACGGTTTTTTGACATTTACACTCTCAACTCGGAACATTTATTCCTTAGTGCACTGCTTCGCTTTTTCCTGTTGTATCAACGCTTTTTAACGTTTTTTTCAGAGCAGGTTTCCATTTTGAAATTTAAATACCATTTATTAAGTAGAAGGGCATGTGAGTTTGCCGCTAAGCGGCAAACGGTCGCTCACGTTTTCCAAACCGGCGCCTAACTTTGTTTAACGTAAAGCGCCGTGCGGTTAATCCCGCGGAGATTGTCTGAAACTTGCGGATGGCTTGGCAGAGCCTGCAATTCCGTTAGTTTCCTGCCAAACACTCTCCGCCGGCGGGGTCCCCTTCACGCATTACGTGATGCGCTCACCTTCGGTGGTAAGCCCGCTGCCCATACGGCT
>JAUNNW010000112.1 GCA_030531285.1 Synergistaceae bacterium
GGTGAGAGTTGACTATTCCGTTCAGCGCGGCAAACGCGCGCGCCTGCACGTTGTCGACCGTTTCTGCGCCCTCTATATTCAGACTTTCGGGATTTGTCAGCCAAAGATTCCACATCTCGGGAAATTTTTTTTCAAGCTCGTCTTTCTTCCTGTTTTCCCAGACACCGAGCCGCATATTGTTAAAGCCTTCACGTGAAATCACGGAAATTTCGTGCGGCGCTGCTATAAGTTCTGCTGTTTCCAGCGCTCTTTTCAGCGGACTGGAGTACACGTATTCAAGCCGTTCACAACAAAGAGCTTTAGCGACAGCCTTAGCCTGCAGACGTCCTGTTTCGTTCAGGGGGAAATCGACACGCCCGCGCAGACGGTTGTCTGCGTTGCCTTCGCATTCGCCGTGTCTGACAAGATATATCACTGCCGGCGTGTCCACAGAGTACCTCCCCTTTCTTTAACTGTCCTACGTTTATTATATAAAATTTGCGTGATATTGACAAAGTTTTTATCTTTTTTTATCTTTTTGAAAAACAAAAACGGCAGGATCACTCCTACCGTTAACAAAGTCTGCGTTTAGCGGAATTTTCCGCCGCGTCCGCCGCTGTCTTCAAATATTTCATAAAGCAATCCTTTATCTCTGTCCCATCCGTATTCGCCGAAACTCGTTATGCAGCCGTAATTGTCAAGATAGATATATCTGCGGCTTTCAGCTATACTGTGAGAGAGTTTGCCTTCATATTTAGGAAGGAACGGCAGTTTTCCGCGTATTTTCCTGACTGTCCAGTCTCCGCTGAGTCCGGTTTTCGCAACCACGTTGTCTATTATTGCTTTAACTTCGGCAGGTGTTTCTTCAACAAACATCACTTTGCCGTATGCGGATTCGCCGAACTGCTGAAGCAGAAGAGCTGCGCCCCAGATTGTGTTTTCGTTTGCAGAAAGTTCCTGAACCGCAGCAAAAAGCGCGTCTATTGCCATAAACTGGCGCGGCCTGCGAAAATCCGGCCCGGTAAGGTCTTTGACCTGCTCCCACTTTCCGGGATTGCCGTCGGGAAACATTGTGTTGACAAGAGTCATTGCTATTTTTGCCCTTTCAGCACCTTTAGTGGTCCAAAGCTGTTTCCATAGCCCGAATTCCTCTTTTTCGCCTGCTTTAAGATTTGCGTAGGCGTGCAGTACTTTTGCACCGTCCTCAGCTATCCTGACTCTGTTTGCAGCCCACATAACCGTGGAGTCCCAGCCGTTTGCCGCTAAAGCAAAGGTCGCGAACGAAAGAATAATAAGAAGCGCCGCTAAAATTTTCTTCATGTCTGTCACCCTCCGTTTTTGTATTTCCTGTTTACATAAACAGTGTATCGCAGAAACGCTGCTGACGCATACGCATTTTTACCGATTTTTGCGCCGTGTACAAAGTCTTTATTTGCCGTTTACTGTGATTTCCCTTTCCCAAAAACCGCCCTGCCATTCTTTGAATACAGGTTTGGTATCAAGAATTTTCCAAAATTTTACAGTTTCTCCCGTTTTGCCGAAAATATTTATTTTAAGGCTGTCACCCTTTTTGAACGGAACAAACCACGCAAATTTTCCGGTGCTTATATCCGCTTTTGTCACAGGTTCTTTGTCACATCCATCAAACGAAATTATTGCCACTCCGCAGCTTTTATAACCTTTTACAAAGGCTGCAACAGCTTTTGCCTGTTCCTCAAGAGTTTCAAAACTGTCCAGACAGTTAAGGCAGAATTTTGCAATTCCAAGTATCGGATCTCCGGAATACATTCCGGAGGCTGCCGCGCCTATGCGTTCGAGCACCTCAAGTTCCGTCCGTTCTGCGTACGGTGCTGTTTCTTTGCGCAACGCAGCAAGAACATCATCTTTACCATTTGAAAGCTGTTGGCAGATTGCATCGTAAGGCTGCGGCAGTTCAGAATTTTTTTCCTGCTGTTCAGACAGCGTCGGATGCCGGTATATGGCTGTCTGCACTTCCTCCGCAGCAAAGGCAGGCAGAGACAGTGCGCAAATCAGCAGTACGGCAAAAATAATTTTTTTCATTTTTTTCCTTCTCCTTTGGCAGTTATAAAAATTACTTGGTAATTATCTTATTCCTTTTCCACCATTTTTTCAACGAGCTGCGCCGTTTCGCCGAGTGCGTAGGAGTCAATTTCTTCAACCTGCGTTTCTTCAGCCGGAAGTGCCAGAATACGCTCTTTTGCCTCGCGCACTTCGTCAAGGATTCCAAGTGATTCGTAGCATTCTTCAAGCGCTTTTATTTCTTTTTTGTCCTCAAGCCGGTCTGTCAGGTAGCAGAAGAGAAATGACGGCACTGAAATCGTTGTTATCCTGCGGTCGCTTGAGCACCAGGGAACTGCAAGGTAGTTCGCGTACATTGCCGTAAGTTCCTCGTCTTCGTCAGTGTTTTCATTTTCCCCCGGCATATCCCATATCCCAAGCAGAAGTGTCGGAACGTCAGGCGCCAGCGACATAGCATAAAGCATCGCGTCGCGCACCTCTCCGGCATCCGCACCAGTTTCAAGCATTGCCATGACGCGCGCATGTTCTCCCATTACGGACGGTTCGTCTTCGTCTTCAAGCATGCGGAATATATCGTTGTACATTTGAAGGTCAAGCATACAGCGGTAAATCAAGTCGCGTGCGGGAAAAAATTCCTCTTTTTTGTCAAGCTGCAACAGCTCCCTGCCAAGCTCCAAAGCCTGTTCTTCCCTGTCAAGGTCAGGATTTTCGTCATCAGCCCAGGCAAGCGACAGATAACTCTGCGCAAGGTTAAGCAACATTGAGCCGTACACCTGTACATCCCTGCTGTCAGAAACGGAAGGAACCGCATCCATAGCCTGTATGTGTGCGCGCTGTTCTTCAAGCGCATCTTCCAATAACTCAAGATTGTCCATAGCTTCATCTATATCCATTGATTTCCAAAGGGCGAGCCTGCCACAGGCATTCTTCGGGTCAAGTTCAAGAATTTTTTCCGCAATTTCTCTCAGCTCGTCCTCCGTATCCGCCGTGTCAAGGCTTTCGTAAAGCTCCGTAAGCTGAAAAACTTCGTCTTCGGTCATGTCAGTACCTCCGTTCGTTTAACCCGTTTATTATACTCTAAATCCGAAATGTTGGAATATCTCCGGTGCGGTTTTATTTTCCGCTGTTTCCGAGAAGCTGTTCAGTAAGCGCCTTCCATGCGTATGGCTGTTCATGCCCTTTGCGCCAGCAGGCAGCTCCGGCAAGGTTAAATTCTTTGATCAGGGCTGCTCTTTCCGCAAGCGATTTAGCGTTTTCAACCCAGACTTTGATTATCTGTCCGTTTTCTTTAAATTCGTAGTAATCCTGTTTCTTGTCATCAAGCCATACAGGAGTCAGTTTGTGCTTCCGTATGAGTTCGTCAGACTGTTCCATAGTCAAAGTTGCCCCTTTGACCTTCTCTTTTCCACCGGCAAGCGGCGTACACTGCCAGCGGCGCATATAAAACGGAATGCCAAGCAGCAGTTTTTCTGCAGGAACGCCCTCTTGAAGCGTCAGGTGAACCGCGTGTTTCGTCCACGGCAGGTCGGCGACGGAACCGGCGGTCGGACAACTTGACCAATGTTGGTCATACGCCATGACCATAACGTAATCAACTACGGAACCAAGTGCTTTTCTGTCGTGGCTTTTTGACATGTTGGTGTTTGCCGGCTTGTGTACGTCAACCGAAACGACAAGTCCCGCTTCTTTCAGGTACGGCGCCGCTTCGCGGAGCAGCTGAGTAAAAGCGTCCCTGTCCGCAACGTCAACTCTCTCAAAATCAAAGTTGAAGCCGTCAAGCCCATAAAGCTTTGAAAATGCAAGCAACTGCGCTATAAACAGTTTTCTTGCCTTCTCATTTTTCAGGAACTCTTTTGTCATCTGCCCGTTGAAACTGTTTGACACCAGCGCCCAGATTTTCATCCCGCGCCTGTGGGCTTCACCGGCATACGACGGGGAGACTCTGTTTGAGACAAGCCCGCTACTTTCAGTAAGATTGAACCACGTGGGAGAAATAACGTCAAGACCGCTGATGACAGGCTCCTGCGCAAGCTCAGGGCTGTAGGAGGTTACATACTCCCACGCCAAAATTATGGGCTTTTGCAGCCCTGTCGTGCTTTTTGCGGGAAACGCCGCGATTTCTTTCGGACGTATGCGGACACAGGGCAGTCCGTTTGACGTTTCAACAAAACAGCCTGTCAGTTTTTCAAGACCGGAAACGTTGA
>JAUNNW010000113.1 GCA_030531285.1 Synergistaceae bacterium
ACGGTTGAAAAATACAGCGGACTTGTCAGAAAAATACGCGAAACCCTGCCGGACGTTATGCTCACCACAGATTTGATAGTCGGCTTTCCCGGCGAAACAGAGGAAGAATATATGGATTCCTACAATATGCTAAAGGAACTGCGTTTTGACATAGTTCATACGGCTGCCTATTCGCCGCGCGAAGGCACAAAGGCGGCGATTATGGACTGTCAGATAGACAACCGCGTAAAAGCCCGCCGCCTGAACGAAATAAACGATATGCAGTCGCAGCTCGCAAGAGAGCTTAACGAAGAATACACGGGGCGCACGCTTCAGATACTTGCTGACGGTTTTGCGCCGCGCGGAGAGGGGCTTATCCAGGGGCGCACGATGTCTGACAAGGTTGTAATCCTTCCCGGAAGCGAAGCCGATTTCGGCAAAACGCTTTCCGTCAAAATTACGCGCGCAAGCCATTGGTCGCTTGAAGGGGAAAGAATTCAGCAATGAAAGGCAGAAAAGGGCTGTTAGCCGCCGCCGGCGTATCCTGCCTTCTGTTGTTTTCCGTGCTTCTGCACGTTTTTGGCGGCAGCGCGGTGACCGATAAATTTTCCGGCGGAGAAACGACAGAAAAAAGCATAGAAATTTCGGAAAACGGCGGAAAAGAAACAGAGCGGCAAAATTCATCTTCTTACGGCGATATAGTTGTCTATGTCAACGGCGCGGTAAAAAAGCCCGGCGTGTACAGGGTTCCCGACGACACGCGCGTTTATCAGCTGCTTGAACGCGCGGGAGGCTTTACGGAGGATGCGGATAAAAGCGCGGTAAATCTTGCCGGAAGGCTTAAAGACGGACAGCAGCTCAATTTCCCGTCATGTATTGAAACAGCGCAGAAAGGTTACAGAAACGGAACGCGCAGAAACACATCGAAAAAACGCTCTGACGGCGCATATCGGGAATACGAAAAACATCCGTCCGATTACGGCGCGAAAATCAACGTGAACACCGCATCGCATGAAGAACTTGAAAGCGTTAACGGAATAGGTCCCAAAATGGCTTCCTTGATTATAGATTACCGCAGGGAAAACGGAAATTTTTCCCGCCTTGAGGATTTGCTTCTCGTAAAAGGCATAGGCCCCAAAAAATATGAAAAAATCAGAGACAGACTTACGATTGGAGAGTGAAAGCAAGGTTTGCCCTCTTTCTTTGACGCCTGCCTTTGCCGTGCTGCTTGGAATTTGCGGCGCGCTTTTTGCGGACGGGGCAGGCTGCTCATTTTGCGTTTCGCTTTTTTCCGGCGTTTTTGTTTCCGCCGCGTGGATTTTATGCGGAAGTTCGCGGCTTCTTAAAAACTGGCTGCCGCTTTTTGCCCTTGCGATTTTTTTCGTCCTTATTTTTTCCGCCCTGTCTTTTTACAGAATACACCTGAAAACAGAAATGCCCGACACTCTTAACTGTTCGGGAGTTGTGCGAAGCGTACGCCCATGGGGCGAAAAACGCTGCGCCCTTCTGATTTCCACGGAATACGGCAAAATAGCGGCATACTCCGCCAAAGAAAAAGCGCCTGAAACAGGCTCAAAAGTACGGATTGAGGCGATAGTTTTTGATTTTCGGAAAGCTGCGAAAAAAGGCGGATTTGACGAAGAAAAATTTTGGAAAAGCAAAGGCGCGGCAAAAAAATGCACTCTGCTCAAACTCAAAACAACAGGCAGTCCGAACATTTTTTACCGTATGCGGAATTTCTTGGACAGGCGGATAAAAGAAATGCTTCCCGAAAAATGCGCGCAATACGTGGCGGCGATAACTTTGGGCGAACGCAGCAGAGAACTTTCCCTGCTGCACGCAAACTCAGGCACAAGCCATCTGCTTGCGGTTTCAGGATTTCACGTTGGAATTCTTGCCGGAATAGGATATTTTATATTCCGCAGAAAAAAGTACAGAATTTTTGGAATTTCGCTTCTTGTGTGGGGTTACGTTCTGCTCTCCGGCTGTGCGCCTGGGGCTCTGCGCGCGGCGTTTATGCTTCAGTTTGCCCTGCTTTCGCTTTGCGTAGGCGCTCCCGTTTCCTCGTTTAACAGCGTGGCGCTTGCGGGGATAATCCTTCTTCTTATAAATCCGTTCAACTACTATGACATAGGATTCAGACTTTCCGTTCTGTCAGCGCTGTTCATCACTTCGTGCGCCGGAAACTTCGGTTTTGTTTCCGCAAGCCTCGTTTCAATGCTGGTGTGGTTTGTAACCGCGGCGCAGACAGCCTTCAGCTTTAAGAGAGTTCCTGCCGCGGGGCTTTTTATGAACGTAATTGCGGTGCCCGTTTTTGCCCTGCTTTTTCCTGTGCTTGCAATTTGCTCCCTGCCTGCCGTTTTCGGACTGCCCTTTGGCGGAAAACTTGCCGCGCTCTGCGAATATTTGCTTGAAGGCTGGGAAATCTTCGCGCGCATTATATCCGACGCAGTTCCTTGGAGTTTCAGCCATTCCCTGATAATGAACGCCGTATCGGCGTTTATCTTTTTCTTCTTCGCCGCCGACGTTTCAGGCTACGGGAAAAATATGCGCCTGTTTATCGCCTGCGCGTCAGCCGCAATTCTCGTTTTCTGCCAAACAGCACAATAAAATATTGCCAAACAGTACAATGGTATTTATACTTGTGGTTATTCGGAGGTGATATTACCGTGAAAGATTATATGCCGCGCATTGCGGATTTCATTTTGAGGGATAGGCTTGAAAGCAAAGGTGCAGTGCTTGTTGAAGGTGCAAAATGGTGCGGAAAAACTACCACGTCAGTTCAACAGGCAAAAAGCGTATTGTATATGCAGGATACAAATAATCTGCAGCAGCTTGAAATGGCTGATTTAAAGCCGTCAAAACTGCTGGAAGGCACAGTACCGCGTCTGATAGACGAATGGCAGACTGCACCCAGACTTTGGGACGCCGTAAGATTTGAAGTCGACAAACGCGATGAATTCGGACAGTTTATTCTTACAGGCTCGGCTGTTCCTCCTGATGTTTCACAAATTCTTCATTCAGGAACAGGGCGCATAAGCCATATGCTGATGCGTCCGATGAGTCTGTTCGAATCAGGGGATTCAAACGGCGCGGTATCTCTCTCTGAATTGTTTTCAGGCGCGGAAGATATAGACGGAGCGTGTAAAACGGATATTGACCTGCTTGCATTTTTAATCTGCAGAGGAGGCTGGCCGAAAGCGATAGGCTGCTCTGAACGGGTTGCTTTAAGACATGCGTTTGATTATTGCGATGCCGTTGTTAATTCGGATATTTCACGGGCTGACAATGTGCGGCGCTCACCGGAAAATGCAAAAAGACTGCTGCGTGCTTACGGCAGAGCTGTCGCGTCTCAGACAAAAATTCCATCCATTGCGGAAGATATGTTTGGCAGCGGCAGAAATTCTGTCTCAAACAACACTGTTGCCTCGTACGTTGACGCTTTGGAAAAAATTTTTGTGATTGAAAATGCTCCTGCGTGGAACCCTAATTTAAGATCCAAAACAGCAATAAGAAGCTCTGAAACAAGGTATTTTACAGACCCTTCGATAGGAACCGCTGCTTTGGGGCTTGGGGTCGGCGATCTTATCGGCGACCTGAATACAATGGGTCTGTTCTTTGAGAACCTGTGTATCAGGGATTTAAGGGTGTATGCGGACGCGCTTGACGGAAGCGTTTATCATTACAGAGACAGAAACGGGCTTGAGTGCGATGCCGTGGTTCATCTTAGAAACGGTTCTTACGGACTGATTGAGATAAAACTCGGAGGATCGAAACTTATTGAAGAAGGCGCGGCAGTGCTTAACAAACTTGAACAAAATATAGACACTTCAAAAATGAAAGCCCCGTCATTCAAAATGCTTTTAACCGGAATAGGAGACTACGCATACCGAAGAAAAGACGGGATATTTGTTGTTCCGGTCTGCTGCCTCAAAAATTGATTTCAAGAACTTATAAACGGACGGGCTGAATGATAAATTTAGCCCGTTTTTTCTAAATTTTTGACGGACTAAAAGGATTTTATTTCGTTTTATCGGCATAAATGTAGTAAAATATTCCTTCAGTATTGAAACAGATACGGAGGGTAGCGTATGCTTCTTGTTCTGGACGTAGGCAACACAAATACGACTATGGGCGTTTATGACG
>JAUNNW010000114.1 GCA_030531285.1 Synergistaceae bacterium
TTCGTAATTCGTCATTTGTAATTTGAGCGAAGCGAAAAAGATATACCCCCTGCGGGGCATGCGTGACAGAGAAAAAACAAAGCAGGCGGCTTGGAGTTTTCCAAGCCGCTTGCTTGTTGAGGTTATAAATAGTGTGCTATTTAATTTCTTCCAGTTTGTATATTGTCCAGCTGAGTGATTTGGCGTTTGCTTTCGCGATTTTGGTGCTGCCTTTGAAGTAGAGATTTTTTAAGGGAAGCTGCTGTTTGGGTTCAAGCGTTATTTCGGGTATAAAGAAATCTCCGAGTTCTGCGCCCCGTTCGTTGACAAACGCACAGGCGGCATTGAATTTGTAGGCTTTGTCCGGGCTCCTGTTTATGATTATTATCTGTGCGTTTTCGCCGGAGAGTTTGAGTCCCCTGTATTCAATTGGTTCTGCGCCGGGTATTGCGCTTTTGGTCGCGTATTCAATGCTCTGTTTTCCTCCGGTCAGCGCGTCCATTATGCCTGCCGAGGCGCAGCCTGTGAGGACAAGGACGATAAGCAGCGCGGTAAATATCTTCTTCATGTCTCTTCCTCCTTAGGAGTTTTGTGATTAACTGTCTGAATTATACAGTATTTTTCGCCTGTGGTCATAAATATTTTACGCAGATTTTTTCGTTCTGCGCCGCAGGGCATAAAAAATGCCGGTTTGTGCCGGCATTGAATTTTCATGGCGGAGAGCAGAGGATTCGAACCCCTGGTGGCTTGCACCACAATTGATTTCAAGTCAATCACCATAGACCACTCGGACAGCTCTCCGTGACAAAAGTATTATACCCGAAATTTTTCTGCTGGCAAGTATTTTTTATTCTTTTGTCTGCTTTTGTCAGCAGCTGGTTTATATGTCGAGGTTGCTTACCTCTTTTGCGTGTTCTTCTATGAATTTTCTGCGCGGCTCAACCTGATCGCCCATGAGTATGCTGAACAGTTCGTCAGCCGCAACGGCATCGGATATTTCAACGCGGCTGATGAGGCGGTTTTCGGGGTTCATTGTCGTTTCCCAAAGCTGTTCCGCGTTCATTTCGCCGAGACCTTTGTAGCGCTGTACGTCGGCTTTTCTGCCTTCGAATTTTGCGCAGGCTTCTTTCATTTCCTTTTCCGTGTAGCAGTAGATTGTTTCTTTGCCGCAGGCAACCCTGAAGAGAGGCGGCTGTGCGCAGTAGAGATAGCCGTCTTCGATGATTTTCGGCATATAGCGGAAGAAGAGCGTCAGAAGCAGAGTGCGTATGTGGGCTCCGTCAACGTCGGCATCAGCCATGATGAATATTTTGTGGTAGCGGAGTCTTTCTTCGTTGTAATCGTCGCCTACGCCGCAGCCGAGAGCCAACACGATGTTTTTGATCGTGTCGCTGCCGAGGATTTTGTCCAGACGCGCTTTTTCAACGTTGAGGATTTTGCCGCGCAACGGAAGTATCGCCTGAAATTCGCGGTTTCTGCCCTGTTTGGCTGAGCCGCCTGCGGAGTCTCCTTCAACGATGTAAAGCTCGCAGTCCGCAGGATTTCTGTTGGAGCAGTCGGCAAGTTTGCCAGGGAGTGTAAGGCTTGTCATCGCCGTTTTGCGGCGGACAAGTTCTTTGGCTTTTTTCGCTGCTTCACGCGCCTGTCTTGCGCGCAGCGCGCTTTCTATAATCGGTCTGACAATTTCAGGGCTGTTTTCAAGAGCTTCTTTTATGCCTTCGGAGACTATTGAGTCTACTATGCCCTTGACTTCGCCGTTGCCGAGTTTGGTTTTTGTCTGTCCTTCAAACTGCGGTTCCATTACCTTGACTGATATAACCGCCGTGAGGCCTTCTTTAAGGTCGTCTCCCGTGAGGTTCTGGTCTTTGTCCTTGAGCAGTTTCTGTCTGCGTGCTTCGTCGTTTACGGCGCGGGTTACGGCGCTTCTGAAGCCGGCGATGTGAGTGCCGCCTTCGATTGTGTTTATGAGGTTGACGTAGCCGTGCAGCCTTTCCTGATAACTGTCGTTGTATTGAATGGCAACGTCAACGGCTGTTCCGTCTTTTTCGCCGCTGATGACTATCGGTTCACTGAACAGAGTTCCTTTGCCTTTGTTAAGGTATTTCACGAATGACGTGATGCCGCCCGGGTAGTGGTATTCCTGAACGTCGGGCTTGTCTTCGGGGCGCAGGTCTTCAAATATAATCGTGACGTGCGAGTTGAGGAATGCAAGCTCGCGGAGCCTGTTTTTCAAGATGCCTGCGTCAAAATGTATGGTCGTGAAGATTTCTGCATCGGGGAAGAACTGCACTCTGGTTCCGCGAAGCGTGGTTTCGCCGGTTATTTCAAGTTCCGTGACAGGTTTGCCGCGTTCGTAACGCTGGCGGTGTTCTTTGCCGTCGCGCCATATCGTGAGTTCAAGCCATTCCGAAAGCGCGTTGACGACGGAAACGCCAACGCCGTGCAAACCGCCTGAAACCTGATACGCAGATTTGTCGAATTTGCCTCCGGCATGGAGAACCGTGAGAACAACTTCAGGCGTAGGTCTGCCCGTGGGGTGCATTTCTGTCGGTATGCCTCGTCCGTTGTCAACAACGGTTACTGACCCATCTTTGTTGACAGTTACCTTTATAGTGTCGCAAAAGCCGGCGAGGGACTCGTCTATTGAGTTGTCGACAACTTCGTAGACAAGATGGTGAAGCCCGCGTTCGCTCTGGTCGCCTATGTACATTCCCGGACGTTTGCGGACGGCTTCAAGTCCTTCGAGAACCTGAATATCTTTGGCAGTATAGTCGGATGCTTTGTCATCCTCTCCGACTCTGCCGGGAATGTCCATATTTTCCGTAAGCTTGGTTGTGAAATCGTCAGCCATAAATTTTCCTCCGTTGCCTTTTATACGAACAAACACATACTTTGTCCGCTTCACGGGCAAAGCTGCAAGTCTGTCATTCGCTGCAATTATTATACATCAGATGCAATTTTATGGCAAAAATATTATAATAGGCACGCAAAGGAATGGTGTTTGTATGCGGAGGCTGATAGTATTAACCAATTCGCCGGGGGAGATCGCAGGCTGGGTAAAGCCTGTGCTGGATGTGCTTGCGTCCGGGCGGAGGCCGCTTGAAATTATCCTTGCGGTGCTGCCGTGTCCTTATGCCAGCGGAGCAGAGGCTGCCTACGGGGCAACCCTGTTCGGTGTTTCCGCTGCCGTCAAGTACAAAGAATTCAGCAAAAATCTGCCTGAGAACGGCAAAAATCTTATTCTGCAGCTCGGCGGGGATCCGATGTTCGGCAGATTGCTTTCTCGCAAAATGAAATGCGGCTGGATGATTTATACGAAACGTCCGAAATTTATCGGTTCCGTTACAAAATATCTCCTGCCGGACGAAGAAACTGTAGAGCGCTTCCGCAATTCCAAGGTTAAAAACTGGGCTTTTAAATATGTAGGCAATCTCGTACTGGACAGTATTCCTGTTTTCCGCGACAAGCAGCAGGCAAGAGATATAATGGGGCTGCGTTCGGACGACCACACCGTAGCATTTCTTCCCGGAAGCCGCCCGTTTGAATACAGAATGGGCGCGGCATATTTCGCGCGGGCAGCTCAGGAACTTGTCAGCCGCTATGAAAATCTGGGCGCGTATCTCGTGCTTGCCCCGACGGTTGACGAAGCTGTACTGCAGGCAGGTCTTAAGGAAAACGGCGTCAAATGGAAAGGCGAAAAAAAAGTCGAAACGATTCCCTGCGGCGGCGGAAAAGACATAAAAGTCGTGCGCAGCAGCGGTTTTGCTGCAATAAAGGCTTCTGAACTAGCCGTAGCATTCCCGGGAACAAACAATCTGCAGACTGCGGCTTTGGGTACGCCGCTGCTTATGGTTGCTCCCTTGAACTGCGCAGAGGAGATTCCTCTTGACGGAATAGCCGGGCTTATTCCGTTTAAATGGCCGGGTTTCCGCACGCTCAAGAAAAAGCTTGTGTTGTATGCAAACAAACGCGCCGAATTTGTTTCGCTGACCAACAGGACAGCGGGAGAGAGGATAGTTCCCGAACACAGGCGAATGATGACGCCGTACACGGTTGCAAATCTTGCGGACGAACTGCTGTCCTCGCCGGAAAAGCTTCGGGAAATATCCGA
>JAUNNW010000005.1 GCA_030531285.1 Synergistaceae bacterium
CGGTTCATACCCGATCGGTCACCGGTTCGAGTCCAGTCAGCGCCACCATGAAAATATTTCCGCGGTTCACCGCGGATTTTTTGTTAAAGGAGATAACGGATAATGAAAAACAAAAATTGCGCGAGAATACTATCCTGCTTGTTGTCAGCCGTATTTTTGACGGTTTTTCTTTCGCTGCCTGTTCAGGCATCCGACGATTTGACGATACATTTCTTCAACGTAGGCAAGGGCGACTGTATTCTCATCAAGCAGGCGGAATACAACGTTATGCTTGACACCGGCTATGAAAAAACCATTGACGCAGTACTTGAAGAACTCCAAAATTCCTTCAAAGTAGGAAAATTTGACTGCCTGATACTCAGCCATTACGACAAAGACCACGTTGGCGGTGCGGGAAAGCTTTTGACAGATATTTCGGTCGGAAAAATATACGAAACCGATTACGATAAAAAGAAAAGCAAGCACATAGACCGTTACAGAAAAACGCTCGGTGAACTCTCAAAAAATCCTGTAGTTGTCAGGGAAACGACGAGTTTTGGGCTTGGCGAACTGAAATTTACGATTTATCCGCCGAAGCCTTGCGAAGAAATGGTATCAAACGATTCCTCTCTGATACTTCTGCTTGAATTCCGCGGAAAACGCTTCCTGTTCCTTGGAGACGCCTTGGACAAAAGAATGGAAACCTATCTGTCAGAACAGTTCACGGGCGAAGTTGATTTTATGAAACTGCCGCACCACGGCTTCTATCTGACAAAAAGCGAGCCTTTCAAAAATCTGTACTACGCGTGCAAACCCAAATACGGAGTAATCACCGACGCTCCGAAATACGACGTCAACAACGCGCCGAGCTTTATGTTCATGCTTGACGACGCGCCCCTTTACCGCCAGCGGAACGGGGCAATAACGGTAACCTGCGACGGTGAAAAAATCGAAATCAGACAGTAAAAACTATCAAACGGGTTGGTTGCATTTTACTGCCGGCTGAAATAATCAAACAAAACACAACGGGCTGAATGATAAATTCAGCCCGTTTTTTGTGCCGAGCCGGAGCGGCATACAACAAGAAAATTTAGAGTATGAAAATTGTCATAGCAGGACGGACTTGCTCTGCACTATCAAACACAAAGGCAGTTAGCGCCGAAAAAAATCACAAAATCCCCACATAATCTGCATAAAATCCCCACAAATCAGGAATAGAATTTTATTTGGGCGGGATAAAAACCGTTGTCACAAAACGGCGTGTCTATAGTAAAATATAGGTGTCAAGGGAAATTATTCACACAAAGGGGCGTGTAAATCAATGTTTTGTCAGAAATGCGGTAAGGAACTTCCTGAGGGTGTAAGTATGTGTCCATCGTGCGGAAATGTTGTAACGGCTCAGTCGCAAATAATGACTGAACTTACAGAGTTCCAAACAACCATGCAGGAAAAATTCAAAAATCTCAGTAACGACACAAAGATTAACTGCATACTTGCTTTCACTGCGTTTAATGCACTGGTCACACTCATTATTATCATTAAGATACTTTCAATCGCCAGTCGCTTTGGCAGAATGTTTTAAGGGGGAGAATTGAAAATGTTTGAGAACAAAAATAGCTGTTTATCAGCGGCTACAGTTTTGGGACAGACATATCTTTCTTGGCTGCTTGCAGGAATACTTGCCGGTATGTTGCGCCCGTCACTTTTTGGCACAATAGGTGCGGGTTTAAGCCTAACTCTTGGCTTACCACGTCTTACGTGCATCATTATAGCGGTAGTTTTCAGTTGGATTGCACACGTGAAACAGGATTATCACTGTGCTCTTTATGCCGGAATAGCTTATATAGCGGTTATTATCTTCAATCCGTTCAAAATTTTTATGGTTCTTATACAGATGATACTCTGCTTTGTGGCACACTCCCAGATGAAAAAAGCAAGTATGGCAGAGTTCATTGAACAAGTGAAAGGGTAGGTGAACAGAATGGATAATTTGGTTCCTGTATTGCGCGAAGTGTTTAATAAGATACCAAATATCAGAAACGATCGTGAACTGCTGAAAAATATGGTACTTGGCTACACGATAACCGTGCCTGAAGAAAATACAAATTTTGAAGAATTGCTTACGGCAGGTTTCATTGATGCACTGTTCAATGTGCAAGATGTCGTAGCGATTAAAAATGGGGCAGGTGCAATAGCGACTATAGTTGCTACTAAGCGTGGATGCGACAGAGAAAAAATAGTCCATTCAATCAACTTGTGGTATCAGGTAATCAAAAACGCAGACGACCAACTTATTCCCGAGGCTGATACCGGTACTGAAGAAGTCATTAAAACTCTTCAAGCGTCGGTTGAAGTACCTATCCAGAAGACTGTTAATGATAAAAAAGAAGATGTAGTGGAAGTATCTGAACCCGAAAAAACTGAAAGTAAGTCGGAGTCTGCTTCAGAAGAGAAAACTGAAACAAAAGAACAGCCTTCAAAGGAAAAAACAAAGGACGAAGATGGTGCGGCAGACCATGAACAAGAAATGGCGACTTCAATAAATAATATTGCTGCACAGAAGAAGAGTGGACTTTCAAACGATGCCAAACTCGGACTGATATGCTTTGCCGTGTTTCTTGTGTTCCTTTTTATAAAACTTAATCAGGGACCGTCAATGCTTGAAAGAAGCCTGTTAGGTTCAGCATCAAACAACAGAAGTACGAAAAAAGTCAAAGTTGAAAAGACGAAAACCTCAATCTTTCGTAAAAAACAAGATAAGGTCGACCTCAGTTTCCTTGACAAAAATACGTCACCAATACCTGTACAAGAAAAACAACCCGAAAATGTGGAGACGGAAAAGCCTGTTTCGCAACCCGAAACAAAAGCAGAAATCCCTGTCGCAGAAAAACCTGAACAGAAGCAAATTCCTCAAAGAGTTGAACAGAAGAAAAACAAGAAAAGTCTATCTGTACAACGTAAAGCAAGACCTATGCCAAATCAGCCTGCGGTGAGGAACGTACCTGTTCAAACACCAAAAGTCCAGCCTCAGGCAGTACAAACTCCTGTGCCTGTACAGAAACCTGATGATGCCGAACTTGCGAGGCGTCGCAGGGAAGAGAATCTGCGCAGAATTCAGCAGGGACAATAACGTTTAACGGGGGATGTATAAAATGAAAAAGTTTATTGCGGTATTGCTTATAACATTAAGTATTGCAACGCCTGCTTTGGCGGATAATGCAACCGGAGTAGCAGCTGGGCTTGTTGCCTTGAATATGCTTTTTGGCGGCAACAGAATGACTCCCGAACAAAAACAGCAGTACAATAAACTCAAAGCGTTTGCCAAGCAGAACTCCGACACGCTTTGCACAACCTACGCTGTTTTAGCAGTACATGAGGGCGAGAAAAAAGCCGTAGACACTTTGAGTGAAAAATTTCGCGCAGAAAATTATATGGTGAGTGTTGAAGAAATTGACCTTAATGTCACGACAATAACGATTGCCGACAGAGATAATACCGTTATCTCCGAGGTGGATGTCGCGCAGGACTTAAGCAAGGTTACAACCACAACGAAAATTCCGTCATACGGCATTTCCGAAAAAAGCGAGCTTGATTTTACGAACAAAGACGACATCAAGAAAAAAATGAACTACAGTATGTATCATTCTGCCGGTTTTGAAATTTCAGAAACGGTAAAGAGTGATACTGACTCGTGGATTATAACTCAGGTCAAACCGGACAGTGAGGCAGAAAAAATGGGACTGCTTCCAGGTTCTGAAATATTCGGGATTGACAAAGTTGAAGCTAAAGCAACTCCCTCATATATGGTAGCGTTGTATGTTGAAAACTGTGCTGCAAGACGCTCACCGTTCAAGGTTACATTTGCCGACGCAGAGGGAAAACCTAAAACTGTATCTATCACACCGAAATAGAGGGGTATGGCTATGAAAAAGAATTATCTAATCGGAATAATCGCTGTTGTTTCTATCGTAGTCTTGGTTGGCGTATGCTTTTTTACTCCAATCGGTAAGAAACTGACAGGAACTACAACTATCACAGAAACTACCAAAGAAGATTCTTTAAATTACGTGTTCGTGCCCGACCTCATTAGCTTGCACGATGCCGATAGTAACCAGTTCAAAAATCAATATGGCGGTCAGACGATAGAAACAACAATTAGGTTCAAACGGTATGACATTATCCCAAAAACTAATACGCAACAGGGGCAATACGGCAGGTATGTCGCTAAGTTTTCATACGGGGAAAACTCACGCAGAAGTTATACGGGCAATGAGGTAGTATGTTATTTCAACGGAGAAGATGCAGCAGCATTTGCAAAACTCAAAAAAGGCGATATTGTTACAATCAGCGGAACTTGTCTTGAAGAAAAAAATTATCTTTACTGGGATCTTGAAATGAAAAATTGCAAGGTAATAAAGGTACATTCAACACAAGGCAGTGATCCAAATATGCTTATGTACAGAATAGCTGCAGATCGAGGCAACACAACAGCGATGCTTATGCTTGGTAATCTGTACTACAAAGGGAAAGGGGTTCCTGTTAATATGCAGACCGCGGCAAAATGGTACAGAGCAGCAGGTGAACTTGGGGAGGCTTCTGCACTCAACAATCTCGGAGTGATGTATCGTTACGGTGATGGAGTTGAGAAAAATTTTGAAAAAGCTTTTAAGCTTCTTACCTTGGCGGCAGACCGCGGCAACAGTAAAGCTATGCGCAATATAGGTGAGTGCTATGAAAATGGGGCATTTGTAGCGAAAGATTATAATAAAGCTCGTGAGTGGTATCAAAAATCCTTTGAGGCTGGAAATGAATCCGCAGAAAAAGATCTTCAAAGGGTTTTGGGCAAATAGCGCTAACATCACGTAAAGGAGACTGTATTACATGAGAAAATTTCTCACAACACTTGTTGTATTGATGCTGTTTGCTATCCCTGCTTGGGCAGATACTGGCGCAATTATCCGGCAGTTGTCGTCCGATGTAGCCTCAATCAATTCAATGTACAGTATGCAGTGGGGAACACTGCCACAGTCAATGCTCAATGAGGCAAAAGTTAAATGTGGACAAGTGCTTGATAAAATTGCTAACGGTTTTGTAAAACTGATTCCAGAATATTCCCCGTCTGCCGCACTTAAATTATTTATGAAGATTTGCAATGCAAGCGGTTACGAGGCATTTATAGCCGAAAATGAATATAATCCTGGCAATCTTATGGTAACTGCAAACAGTAGGCAGGGCAATATTATTGAACTTGCGATTGATGAGACTATGGATAGCGCAAATTTTACGCTGACGGTAGGTCAAGCACTTCTTCATGAAAAAAGGAGTAGAGACTATAATCCCAATAAACCGAAAGAATACAAAGTCGAAGTATCATTTAACATGATAGAAATTGTCGGTTTTGATGTTTCTGATAAAGGCAGGAGTCCTGATGGAAATTTGATTTTGTCAGAAATTAAAGGCGGAAGTGCGATGGCAAATTTGGGTGCTTTGCTTGGTTCAGATTTGTACAGTGTTGATAATATTGACACGAAAAAATGTACTGCTCAGGAACTCCGCGAATACATCAAGCAGGCTGCAAAAGCAAATAAAACTATTACCATGGTTTTTATGGCAGAAGATGGAAAAAGAAAGAGTATAGATGTTAAGCCAAAGTAATCATGAGCGTCTGCGGAATATAAGAGTTTATTGCGGTTTATACCTCTATTTAAACATTATTATGTATTCTGGGATTATGTGATGCTGTAGGCTTTGGTTTTTGGGCTTACAAAAGCAATCAGTACAATAACACAGAGTACCGTGAGTCTTACGAAAAATGACAGCGCTCGTATATTTGCCTTAAATGCGGGCACAGATTTATGGTTTAGTGTCCTGAAAATTGAATGCTAAAAATGGGGTATAATTATGGGAGACAATTCCAAAACGGAAAGAGTCGCAACGAATCAGCCGCATCCAAAAGGAACGGCAATGTTAAACAGCGTTGGGCTTGGAACTGAGTACAAAAATGTTACTGCCAACGTATTTATCGGTTATTCTGCCGGAGATAAAATTCTTGATGAAATTAGACAGGCAAATGAAAGTGTTAGGATTTGTACTCCCAATTTAGGTTTTAGTGCCAAAATTACTGAACTGCTGGATAATAAAATTCGCAATACCGGAGTCAAGGTGGGTATTGTTACTGTTTGTTCAGAGAAAGAAAAAAATAGTAAAGAGCACAGAGCGGCTCTGCGGAAGCTTCTTGAGTACAAAGGCGATTCTGCTGTGTGCGATAAATTGGATTTACTTGTCTACAAATCAAGAGTATATCAAGAGGAGAAAAATAGCGGGAGTGAGTATTTGCAAGCTCACGCCAAAATTTATCTCATTGACAATGCTGTCCTGTATATTCCGTCTGCTAATTTTACTGCCAGCGGAATGGAGTTTAATCTCGAAACCTGTACAAGAATAGAAAAAGGTTCAGATGCTAACAACAAACTAATTGAAAGAATGTCTGCGCTTTTTGATAGCCTTGTCAGTATAGAAAACGATTTGCCTGCATTTACTTTGGAGGAGCTTGAATCATTGTTAGATAAAGTGGACGAAAGCAACGGGGAGTAGAATTGTCAATATTCCGCGCCTGAATGTGTGAGAGTACAAAAGCGGGAGACTGTCTGTAATTACCAATGACCGTACAGGAAATACCGAGGTATTCGAGAGTATGACGAATGACGATTTGGGCAAAGACCGCAAAGAACGGAAGATGACAAGCAATTCGCAGGGTGTTGACAAAAACAGAAACAGGATTATAATTCTCTTAAAGAGTGTTGCCGGAGTAACAGACGGTCAGCCCTCGGGATTTAGGTTAAAATAACCGTTTTCCTTTGGACAGGGCGGTTATTTTTTTGCGCTTTTGCCTATGGTGTACCCAAGGGCGAATGATGTAAGACATAAACTGAGTATTGAAACAAAATCAGCTATGGACATCTGCACCACCCCCTTCTTGTTCTTGCAAGAACATTCCGAGGGTCTAACCGCCTGCCGCTGTGTGCCCGAATGGATACCGGCAATGAAAAGCATTATATCACAGGCAGAGGTGCATGTTGGCAGATTTACACTATGTCTGCCGTGAAACTGACCGAAATTTAACAAGAAACCGCCGAAGAACGAAAGTTCTTCGGCGGTTTTCGTTTTTTGGTATTTTGGTACGCGGACAAACGGCTTTGCTGCCGAAATTTGACAGTGTGCCGTTTGTTCGTGCTAAAACTTTGTGTTTTTTTGCTGCTTAAAGAATCCCAACGCCGGATAGGGAGCCGTGTGTGGACTTGAAGCCGGGCAGCGCCCACTTCTGCAAGCGTTTGACGCTTTGCAGCGCTTCAACCGTCGTACCTCGAACAGGTGCGGATTTGTCTCGGCGATGCTGACGGGATTACGCAAACGCGAATGCGATTTTTATTTTTTGCCGGGGCGGGTTTTCTTCGCGGATTCAAACGTTCGTTTGGCTGACAATTCAGCGTAAGACTTCCGCAAGTCTTCGAACGCTTGGAAGTTCGCCCGCTTGCAAGATACGCAATGTTTCTTGCCCCTACATATACAAAAACGGCAAAACTAATCTGAATGGCAACCTGTTTTTTTACGCCTGCTGTCCGGCGGTTAAAAACCGTCTGTACAGGGCAGTGTAGAAATTGCAGGAAAGGTATGTTTTGAAAGTTTATTTATTCGTCGTCTTCAAATTCAAGATTATGTTCTGCCGCACACTCTCCGCAAACTACTACGGAGTTTCCGTTTTCGTCTTCTGCTTCATAGAAAATGTCGCAACATTCCTTAAGCACCTTACCGCAAAGCGCACATACGAGCATTATTTTTTCCCCCTTCGAATGACGTGAATATTAAATATTATTTTTTGCGAACTGTCCAGCCGAAAGTTCCGATTTTTCTTCCGAGAGCAAAATATTCCCCGTGGCTGTATGCAAGAAGATTGGCTTTTTCAAGCTGCAGTCTGCCTTTTGAGTCAAGCAGGGATTCTTCAACGTCAACGGCGAGCACCCTGCCTATGAACATTGAGTGGCTGCCGAGCGGCACGATTTTCTCTACTTTGCATTCAATATTTACCGGACTTTCCTTGATAAGCGGCGCGGAAATTTCCGCGGCGTTTTCAGGAGTCAGACGGCACAGTCTGAATTTGTCCGTGTCGCGTCCTGATTTGACGCCGCACAGGTCTGTTGCTCTTGCAAGCTTTTCAGTGGTGAGGTTGAGTACGAATTCGCCGCTTTTTTCGATAAGTCCGTATGAATGGCGTTCAGGTCTGATTGAAACGTATGCCATTACAGGGTCTGAACAGATTGTGCCTGTCCAGGCGGCGGTCATCGCATTCGGTTTTTCAACGGTACCGCAGGAAACAAGCACTGCCGGAAGAGGATAAAGCAGTGTCCCGGGTTTCCATGTCTGTTTCATAAAATCACCCTTTCCGAATTGTTAGGACAATTATATAAAAAAGAGTCCGTTTTGGCGCAAATTTTTGGTAAATATTTTTTATTGCATCTACCATTTTAATCTTTTTTGGGGTAAAATAATTGTGGGCGGAAATTTGCTTTTTCCATTTGGTATCGTTACGCCGAATTTATATCGGCGGCATGCTTTAAGCAAGCCGGTATTCGGATACCGGTTCCTGCCTGTAAAAACACAGATTAAGTTTTTACGCAGTATAAATTTTTAAACGATGAAAGGTGGTGAATGTGTTGGCAGAGAATATGGCGCAGGAAATCAGGGATTTGGAAGATGCAGCAAAGAAAATTGTCGCTGACGCAAAAGCTGAGGCGGGTAAGATGCTTGCTGCCGCACAGGTTGATTCTGAACAGGCTGTGAAAAAAGCAAAACAGGAAAGTCACAGGCAGTGGCGCGAATCAATTGCGGCAGCCGAAAAAGAAGCGGAAGAGAAGGCAGTTGAAATGCTTAAGCAGGGCAAAGCGGAAGCAGACGCTTTCTACGAAAAAGAAAAAGCGTCAGTCAAGGCTGCGGCGGACTGGCTTGTCAAAGAGGTGACGACGACGTATGGCACTTGCTAAAATGTGCAAAGCCAGAGCGGCTGTGCATAAATCTGTGCTCACGGAAGTTACCCAGAAGCTGCAGAACCTTGGATGCTGTCAGTTTGCTTCCAAATCAGAAGGCATAAAAGACGGAGCAGTTGCCCAGAATATCCGCACCGCACTCAAACTGATCGAAGAACGCATTGCGGACGCGAAGTTTGTCTGCCGTGTTCTTGAGCCGTATGAGCAGAACAAAGCGGGCGGAATGGCAAAAATGCTCGGCGATATGCCTGAAGTAAGTTCCAAGAAATTTTATGCGGCAACTACCAATGAACACAAATTTGCAAACCAGGTCGCCTGGCTGCGAAAGAAAGAAAAAGAAAGTACGGATCTGCGTTCTGAGCTTGCAAAATTGAAAGCTCAGGTTGTGCAGCTTTCCGCACTTGAGAAAATTGAATATCCGCTTGAACTGTTTTCCGCAGGAACAGAGGAAATTTCAGGGAGTATATATGCCGTTCCCTCAAATGTTTCCGATGCTCTTGAAACGGCGCTTGACGAGCGCTTTGACGGAATGGTCGAATTTAAGCGCTACGCAGGCGAGGACAAAGAGTCGCAGCTGATTTTTGCGGTACTCTGCAGACGCTGTGACCTCGAAAAACTTCGCGAAACTGCTTCGGAGTTCTCTCTGACAAAGATTGAAATTGCCCGTGAATTTACGGATACGGCTCTTGTTGAGAAAGCGAAACTTGAAGCAAAAATTTCCATTCTTGAAAAGCAGGACGCGAAAATTTCCGAAGAACTGTCCGAAAAAGCCGACGAAGTGCTTGGCTTTATCCGTATTGCAAGCGATTTCCTTGCGATACGCCGCGACAGGGCGCTTGCAATTCTTGAAGGCGAACCTACGGAAAATATTTACATTTGGGATCTTTGGATTCCGCGCGACAGATTCAAAGACGTTGAAGCTGTTTTCAAGGAATACGAAGATACGACTGATTTTGCGGAAATTGAACCTGAAGAAGGCGAAACAGTACCTACTCTGCTCAAAAATCCGGGCTGGTCAAATTCGCTTGAGCCTCTGACGCTCATGTACGGAACGCCTACCTACGGCGCAGTGGACCCCACGACCGTTATGGCGCCGTTCTTCTTCCTGTTCCTCGGCATGTGTTTCGGCGATGCGGGCTACGGGCTTATCCTGTCTGCGCTGTTCGGATATTATCTTGTCCGTTACAAACTCTCGCCGACACTCCGCAAATTTTTTATCATGCTTTTTGTCGGTATGGTCTGCACCGTGATATTCGGCGCAATTTCCGGTTCCTTCTTTGGCGACGCGATTACCGCATTCGGCTTTATGAAGCCGGTTGTTCCGCTTGCCAGGAAGCTTCAGCTGCTTGACCCGATGAACGACCCGATGACGCTGCTTACGATTTCCCTGATACTCGGCTTCATTCAGGTTATTTTCGGAATCTGCCTTGCGTTCTACATGAACTGGAAAAACGGCGAAAAGTTTGCCGCAATAGCTGATCAGGGCGGCTGGATAATTTTCCTCGTAGGACTTGTTATGGTCGGTCTTACAATGTCAGGAAAACTTCCCGCATCCCTCGCGCTTGTCTCAAAACTGCTTGCGACAGGCGGAGCGCTGCTTTTGTTCCTTACGCAGGGAAGAGACAAACCGTCGATTTTCGGCAAAGCGTTTTCAGGTCTTATGAGCCTTTACAACGTTACCGGATATCTCGGCGACGTGCTCAGTTACAGCAGGCTTCTTGCTCTCGGGCTCGGTTCCGCAGCCGTTGGTCTTGTTATAAACCTGCTCTGCAACCTTATAGCCCCGACGCATTTCGTGGGTGTTCCGCTTGCTATAGCGCTGTTCGTATTCGGACACTCTTTCAGCATTGCGGTTAACCTTCTCGGAGCGTTTATCCATCCGCTTCGTCTGCAGTACGTTGAGTTCTTTGGCAAATTCTACGATGCAAACGGAATGGATTTCAAACCGCTCAGAAAAGAAACGCAGTTTGCAAAAATAACTGATTAGTTAGGCAACACAATTTTCAAAATATAACACAAATTCAATTCAAAGCAATGGAGGTAAATTTTATGGACGTTCTTTCAGCAATGACACAGCAACTCGGACCCGTACTCGCAGTTCTCGGCGCTGCTTTGGCAGTTGGTTTTGCAGGCTCAGGTTCTGCATGGGGCATCGGTCTCGCCAATGAGGCGGCAGCGGGCATTATGACGGAAGATCCGAAAAAATTCGGTTACGCGCTCGTTCTTCTTGCGCTTCCCGGCACACAGGGTATCTACGGACTTCTCGTAGCTGTCCTCGCGCTTCAGAATGCAGGACTTCTCGGCGGCGGCGAACTCTGCGGACTTTGGAAAGGTCTCGGAATCGGTCTTTCATGCCTTCCTATCGCCATTGTCGGTTTCTACTCAGCAATTTGGCAGGGCAAATCATCTGCCGCATCAATCCTTATGATTTCAAAACGTCCCGAAGAAATCGGTAAAGCGGTCATCCTTCCCGCAATGTGCGAAACCTACGCCGTTTTCGGACTTCTCGTCAGTATTCTTATGCTGACAGGTATCGGTAAATTCTAACAAAAGCCGGGTAAAGATTATGTCCTTGGCTCAGATTACGGAAAAAATAAAAAAGGACGCTCAGAGCGAAGCAGACGCCATCCTTGCACAGGCAAAGGAAAACGCTGCCGCGGTGCTTGAGAAATCAGAAGCCGAATGCAAAAGCATCCGCGATGATTTCAAAACCCGTTTTGACGCGGAGCGTCCGGAAATTTTCCGTCGCAGAGAGATTGTTGCCAAGCTTGATATCAACAAAATGCAGCTTCAGGCAAAACGCAATCTTATAGCTGATGTTTACAAAGCAGCTCTTGACCGGCTCTGCAGCCTTTCAAAAGAAGACTATCTTTCCTTCTGCGAAAAACTGCTGGCGGAAACCGGAGCAAAAGAAGGAGAAATTCAGCTGTCTGCTGACGAAAAATATATCGACAAAGCGTGGATTGACGCCTACAACAAAAAAGCCGGCGCAGCCCTTACGCTTTCGGAGGAAAAAGCGGATATCAGCGGCGGTTTTATCCTTGAACAGAACAAGATAATTTCCAACTGCTCATGGGATATGCTGCTTCAGGTTGCACAGGAACAGAAGGAAACTGACGTTATCAAACGTCTTTTCCCGACGGCATAGGAGGTGCTTTGATGTCACGTCAGGAAGCCTACGGTTACAGCTCTGCACGTATCCGTGCGATGGAACTCCGCCTTCTTGACGCCGCGGCAATACAGCGGATGCTCGACGCGGAAGATATTCAGGCAGCGCTCAAGGTACTTGAAGAAACTTCCTATTCCGCATCGCTGGCGGCTCAGTCAGGCGGGACGAATTACGAAAAAGCGCTTGAGGCCGATCTGCTTGCAACCTATGAAGAAATTAGTTCGTTTGTGCCGGACAAAGAGCTTGTAACCATACTCAGGCTTCAGTACGATTTCCACAACGTTAAAGTTATGCTGAAGAGCGCCTTTAACAAAAAGGAAGGCGGAAAAGAGAGACTTGATCTGCTCACATCGCTTGCGGCGTATCCGGTTGACGAACTTATTTCCAAAATTGAAACAGAAGAATATGCACTGCTTCCGTTTGGTCTCAGTGTGCTTGTTCCGAAAGCTGTCGCGCTTTGGGAACAGAATCACGACATACTTGAAATCGAGCGGCTGCTTGATAAGGGACTTTTCGCCGCAATGCTTCAGCTGGCGGAAGGTCTTGGAATACGGGGAGTAATTTCCTGGGTTCGCACAAAAATCGACGGTGAAAATATTCGCTCACTGCTCAGGCTCAAACGTTTCGGCTACGATGCAGCCCGCGCACTGCCTTTTCTCTACGACGGAGGATACATTGATGCGCAGCAGCTTTCGGCGCTTATCGCAGAGCCGTTTGAAAGCTGGTCAAGAGCGGTCATTTTCTCCGATCTCGGAGCTGTGCTCGGCAGCATTGAAGCTTCAAACAGCTTTGCCGATTTAATTCTTGATTTGGAAAAAGCGCTTGACGAATTCAATACTGAACAGCTGAAAAAATCCTGCCAGGGAGCGCCTGCCGCTGAAAACGTGCTGGCGTATCTCGTAAGGAAAGAAACCGAAATCAAAAATATACGAATGATTCTGGTTTCAAAAGACGGAAATGACAATACTCAGGTAAGGAGGCTGCTGCGTTATGCCGGATAAAACATCCAAAATGGCTGCAATAGGCGGCTATGACAGCGTACTTCCTTTCAAAGCCATAGGGCTTGATACGGTTGTCATTACCGAAGAGAACCGTGATCAGTTCTGCTTTATTCTCAATAAATTTGCTGAAGACGGCTGCGTTGCGGTTTTTGTCGAAGAAGCTGTTTACGCTACAAATCAGGAAGCAATAAAAGAAACGGACAACAGTACGGATATGTGCATCATACCCGTGCCAAACCAGAGCGGTTCCATGGGAATCGGCCTTGAAGCGATTCGCAAAACGGTCGAACGCGCGGTCGGCATGGACATCTTTGGCGACAAATAGCAGAGAAAGGGAAGGCGAAATATATGGCTGCTCCTAAAAACATTACAGGCTATATTTCAAAAATATCAGGCCCTCTTGTTATTGCCAGCGGCATGACAGGCGCAAGCATGTCTGACGTCTGCAAGGTTGGCAAAGCAGAGCTTGTCGGTGAAATTATCGAACTTAAAGGCGATACGGCGTCACTTCAGGTCTACGAAGAAACATCAGGACTTGCCACGGGAGAACCGGTCGTTTCAACAGGCCAGCCGCTCAGCGTTGAGCTTGCGCCTGGACTCATTGAACAGTTCTACGACGGTATTCAGCGTCCGCTTGAAAGCATTGAGCGTGCCGCAAAATCACCGTATATCCTTCGCGGAATCACGGTTCCCGCAATCGACCGCGAAAAACGCTGGGATTTTAAGCCTGTCGTAAAAGCAGGCGATGAGGTTGGCGAAGGCGATTTCCTCGGTACAGTCAAGGAAACGGTTCTCGTTGACCACAAAATAATGGTTCCTGTCGGACTTAAAGGCAAAGTAAAAGAAATCAAGAGCGGGGATTTCACAGTTGAAGAAACAATCGCCGTTATAACGGACGAAAAGGGCAAAGACCATGAAGTGGCAATGCTTCAGAAATGGCCTGTCCGTAAAGCGCGTCCCGTTGTAAAACGTCTCGCTCCTGAAATTCCTCTTACAACAGGTCAGCGTGTTGTCGATATGTTCTTCCCGATCGCCCGCGGAGGTACTGCTTGTGTTCCCGGACCTTTTGGAAGCGGAAAAACGGTTATCCAGCACCAGCTCGCAAAATGGGCAAACGCTGAAATAGTTGTCTACATAGGCTGCGGCGAACGCGGAAACGAAATGACGGACGTTCTTCGCGAATTCCCTGAACTTATAGACCCGAACTCAGGACAGCCGCTTATGAAACGTACGCTGCTTATAGCGAACACTTCAAATATGCCGGTTGCTGCCCGTGAAGCTTCTGTCTACACAGGAATTACAATCGCTGAATACTTCCGCGATATGGGCTACTCTGTCGCTCTTATGGCAGACTCGACCTCGCGCTGGGCGGAAGCTCTCCGCGAAATGTCAGGACGACTTGAAGAAATGCCCGGTGAAGAAGGCTATCCCGCATACCTCGGTACGCGTCTTGCATCCTTCTACGAACGCGCAGGCCGTGCAATATGCTGCGGAAAAGACGGACGCGAAGGCGCGGTATCCGTTATCGGCGCAGTTTCACCTCCGGGCGGAGACCTTTCAGAACCTGTAACGCAGAACACCTTCCGCGTTACAAAGGTCTTCTGGGGACTTGACTCAGCACTCGCGTATCAGCGCCACTTCCCGGCAGTTAACTGGCTGACGAGCTATTCGCTCTACGCGCAGACGCTCGGCGAATACTGGGACGCAATCTATGACGGTGAATGGAGTACATACCGCACGGAAGCAATGGGACTTCTCGAAGACGAAGACAAACTCAACGAAATCGTGCGTCTTGTCGGTATCGACGCGCTTTCAAAAGAAGAACGCATGGTGCTTGAAACCTCAAAATCAATACGTGAAGACTTCCTGCACCAGAACTCGTTCCATGAAATCGACACCTTTGCGTCAATGGACAAGCAGTTCAAAATGCTCAGAAATATCCTCACGTTCCATCATCTTGCGATGCAGGCGCTCAAACGCGGCGCGCAGCTTTCAGCGGTAACGGAGCTTGACGTCCGCGACGAAATCGCCCGTATGCGCTATACGCTCGAAACAGAGCTTGACAAGCTTGACAGACTCGAAGACGAAATCAAGCGTGCAATCGGTAAAGTAACAACCGGAGGTGATACAAATGCTGCCTAAGGAGTATAAAACAGTTTCCAACCTTTCCGGCCCTCTTATGATGGTCGAACGCGTCGGAGACGTAAGCTATGACGAACTTGCAGAAATTCGTCTTGCCAACGGCGAAAAACGCCGCGGAAAAGTCCTCGAACTTGACGGCGACAAAGCCCTTGTACAGGTTTATGAAGGCAGTTCCGGAATAGACGTCGCTTCCACAAAAGTTCGTTTCCTCGGAGACGTTCTGAAACTTCCTGTCTCAAAAGACATGCTCGGACGTATTTTTAACGGACGAGGAGACCCCATCGACGGCGGCGCGGCAATTCTTGCCGAAACAAGCCTTGACGTCAACGGTAACCCAATGAACCCGTTCTCAAGAGACTATCCGTCAGAATTTATTCAGACGGGTATCTCAACAATAGACGGAATGAACCCGCTTGTCCGTGGACAGAAACTTCCGATATTCTCAGGCTCAGGTATGCCTCACAACCGCATGGCGGCGCAGATTGCGCGTCAGGCGACTGTTCTCGGAGGCAGCGCCGGCAATTTCGCAGTTGTCTTTGCGGCAATGGGCATTACGTATGAAGAAGCCAGCTTCTTCATGGAAGACTTCCGCAAAACGGGCGCTCTCGAACGTACGGTTATGTTCGTCAACCTTGCGGACGACCCTGCAATCGAACGTATCGCAACGCCGCGTCTTGCCCTGACCTGTGCTGAATACCTTGCGTTTGAACACGGTATGCATGTCCTCGTTATCCTTACCGACCTTACGAACTACTGCGAAGCGCTCCGTGAAATCTCAGCAGCGCGCAAAGAAGTTCCGGGACGTCGCGGATATCCGGGCTACCTCTACACCGACCTTGCCACAATGTACGAACGTGCAGGAAGACTCAGCGGCAGAGAAGGCTCAATCACGCAGCTTCCGATACTCACAATGCCTGAAGACGACAAAACGCACCCGATTCCTGACCTTACCGGCTACATAACGGAAGGACAGATAATCCTTGCCCGTGCGCTTCACCTCAAAGGCATCTATCCGCCTGTCGACGTTATGCCTTCGCTCTCGCGTCTTAAAGACAAGGGTATAGGAAAAGGCAAAACGCGCGAAGACCATGCCGACCTTATGAACCAGCTCTTTGCGGCTTACTCGCGCGGCAAAGAAGCCAAAGAACTTGCGGTTATCCTCGGCGAATCTGCGCTCAGCGATGAAGACAAAGCGTTTGCAAAATTCTCCGACCGCTTTGAAGACGAATACGTGCGTCAGGGCGAATACGAGAACAGAACGATCGAACAGACGCTTGCGCTCGGCTGGAAGCTTCTCACAATCGTTCCGAGACGCGAACTTAAACGCGTAAGAGACGAATACATCGAAAAATATCTGCTTGGTGCAGTATTGGACAAAGAAGCTTAGGTGACCTTAAATGGTAAAGGCACTGAACGTTAACCCCAACCGCATGGAGCTTTCACGCATCAAAAGAAAGCTCGTGGTTGCCAAACGCGGACACAAACTGCTTAAGGACAAACAGGACGCGCTCGTAAAAGAATTCCTTGAACGAGCAAAAGCAGTCTGGAAAATGCGCAAAGAAATAGAAAGCGAAATTGGAAGCTGCTACAAAGGTTTCCTTCTCGCAAGCGCACAGACCCTGCCTGAAATCCTTGACCAGACGCTTATGAACTCCGGTGGCAACCTCAAGGTGAATGCGACCTACAACAACATAATGAGTGTTAAAGTGCCTGTCTTTGAAATTCCTGAACAGTCAACGGAGCTCAGCTACGGACTTGGAATATCGCCGGGAAGCTTTGACGTTGCGCTTGAGCAGTTCCTTACGCTCATGCCGCGGCTTGTCAGACTTGCCGCAGACGAAAAGGCGCTGAAATCAATGTCTCTTGAAATCGAACGCACGAGACGGCGCGTCAACGCGCTTGAACACGTTATGATACCGCAGTTTACCGATGCTGTTCACTCCATCTCAATGAAACTCGAAGAACAGGAGCGCTCGACACTCAGCAGACTTATGGTTATCAAAGACATTGTCAGAAACCACTAAAACAAATTTAATTTTGTACGAAAGACGGCGGCTTATGCCGCCGTCTTTCGTATTCTGCGCAATGTAAATTAAAAAATCTTTTCCCCGTACTCGTAAAGAATTTCGCACACGTCGGTAATCTTTAATTTATTCGAAACTCCGTAAATAACAATGGAATCCCGCCTGTTTCTGGGATTAAGCTGAGCAAGCCCTGCAATCTTGAGCAGACTCTGTGTTTCGCCCAAATCAAGCTGCATTCCGATTGCAATCGAAAGCAGAATATCCCGCGTTGCGGTGCGCGTTCCCTGAAAAACCTTGTAGACGTAATCGCCTCGCCCAGAACGCGCTGCTATATCCGTTATTCGAAGATCCTTTGCGGCAAGAAGCTTGTCAAGATATCCCGAAACGGTTTCATTTTCAAAATCTTTCTCATGCTGCTTAATAAAATTTTCCAAATCAGCGGTCTGTGTAATCTGATTCAGCAGCTCCTCAGTAACTTTTGCCATCGCAAAAACCCCTTTAATGGTAAAATGGTGTGGTAAATAATATAGCACTTTAAGTTGCACAAGGGGTGGACTCTTTGTCCAAAAATACAGAAAACTACCGACGCTCGTTATATCTTTCCACAGCCGTTCTGAGCAGCAGACAGGAATGTACGGTTGAAAAGGTCGTCAATTCCTTTGACGGAGGAATTTACGTGCGCCGAACCTACAAAGAGGACAAAACGGAAATCTTCCGTCTGCTTGCGGAAATCAAAAGCGCGTATCTGCCTGAAATAGTTGAAATCTTCTCCGGCGACGGCGAAACTGTGGTAATTGAAAAATACATAGAAGGTGAAACCCTCGCCACGGCAATCGCGAATAAAAAACTGACAAAAACGGCTGCGAAAAACGCTGCCCGCCAGTTGCTCTGCGCATTGGACGCAATACAGAAAACCGGACTTGTACACCGCGACATCAAACCTGAAAACATAATGCTTGCAGAAGGGAAAATAACACTTATAGATTTCGGCATAGCAAGAATATACAAAGAAAACGAAACACGCGATACTCGCCATCTGGGAACGGAAGGCTACGCCGCGCCTGAACAGTACGGTTTCAGCCAGTCCGACAAACGCACGGACATCTATTCAGCGGGAAAAACAATGCTGAAAATATGCGAAGCAGCAGGGCTAAACGGAATAGTGAAAAAGACGGCACTCCGCTGCTCTCAGTTTGATCCGCAGAACCGCTTTGAAGATGCCGAAGCGGCTCTGAAATATCTTGATAAATCCGCAAAAGAAAAGTGCCTCGCAGTTTTTGCCTGCTGTGCAGTGCTGCTCTGTCTGCTATCGTATGCCTATTCAGGCTTCAAACCGCGGCAAAATCTGTTTTCGCCTGTAACGGAAACGAAACAGGAGGTCAAACAGCAGCAGAAAAACACGGAAGCAGAAGAAAGCGGACAGAGAAAACAGAAAACAGCGGTTGAAAAGCGGCAGACAGCCGGCAAAAACGAAACGAAAACTGTAAAAACAGTTGATAATGCGGAGCAGTTCAAAACCGCCGGAATGAAAGACGTAATAAACAAACCCAAGGCGGAAACAGCGGAAAGAGCAAAAACAAAAGCGGAAAGCAAAGCGGTGCCGGAGGCAGAAAAAACGCCGTTACAGGCGGACGAAAGCAAAAAGCAGGAAAATACTCTGACACGCGTCCCTCAAATACTGCCTGAAGAAGAATATACGGAAGATGAAGAAAATCAGGAAACAGAAGAACA
>JAUNNW010000115.1 GCA_030531285.1 Synergistaceae bacterium
GATTCGGTTGCGGAAATTTTCCGCGAAATGGGACTTGAGGAAGCAGGCGCCCCGGGAACGACCGCGGCCTTGGCTATTCTCAACGATAACGTCAAAAAAGGCGGAATAATGGCATCTTCATGCGTCGGGGGATTGAGCGGCGCCTTTATTCCTGTCAGCGAAGACAGAGGAATGATAGAGGCGGTGCAGAAAAACGCGCTGAGCATTGAAAAACTTGAAGCAATGACCTGTGTTTGCTCCGTGGGGCTTGACATGATTGCGATTCCGGGAGATACCCCTGAAGAAACAATATCCGGCATAATAGCCGATGAAGCGGCAATAGGTATGATAAACAACAAAACAACCGCCGTCCGCCTGATTCCTGTTTACGGCAAAAAAGAGGGTGACAGCGCAGTATTCGGCGGTTTGCTCGGCTATGCGCCTGTTATGAAAACAAACGGTTTCAGCTGCAGGGAATTTGTGAACAGAGGCGGGAGAATTCCGGCGCCAGTACACAGCTTTAAAAATTAAAACGGTAGAAAACGTATGAGCATAGTTGCAATAATTGGACGCCCGAACGTGGGCAAATCCTCGATTTTTAACAGAATACTCGGAAAACGCGCAGCAATAGTCGACGACCAGCCCGGCGTTACAAGAGACAGACTGTACGGTGAAGCCGAATGGTATGGCAAAAAATTTTACGTCGTTGATACAGGCGGCATTATGTCTGCTACGGAACATCCGTTTATGGATCTTGTTGCCAAACAGGTTGATCTGGCGCTTGCAGAAAGCGACATTGTTATTTTTGTCGTTGACGGACGGGAAGGCATAACGCCTGTTGACGAGGATATAGCACTTAAACTGCGCAAAAGCGGAAAACCCGTTGTTGTCGCAATGAACAAACTTGACAGTACGAAGCTTGAAGATCAGACCTTCTATGAAGCATACTCTCTCGGCTTTGACGAGCTGTTCTCAACGAGCGCCGAACACAATTCCGGAATATCAGAGCTGATGGAAGCAGTATCAGCGCATCTGCCTGAAGACGGCATCGACGAAGACAGCGAAGGCGAAATCAGAGTAGCTCTTGTCGGCAGACCTAACGTAGGCAAATCATCGCTGTTCAACCGCTTTGCCGGTGAAGACCGCTCAATGGTGAGCGACATCGCCGGAACAACCAGAGACGTTGTGGACTCAGTCGTGGATTACAACGGTGTAAGGCTCCGTTTCCTCGATACAGCAGGGTTGAGAAAAAAAAGCAAGGTTGATACAAACATAGAATATTATTCAAACGTACGCACCTATCAGGCAATAGACCGCTGCCATGTTGCGCTTGTGTTGCTTGACGCGCAGGATCCTGCGACGGAACAGGACAAAAGGCTGGTAGGACAAGTGCTTGAACGCGGCAAGGGAATAATCCTTGTCGTCAACAAGTGGGATTTGGAAAACAAAAAAGCGCAGGGTGACGGAATGACTGAACTTTTGCTTGACGAATATCCGTTTGCAAAGCATGCGCTGCACGTTTACATATCGGCGCTGTCGGGCAGAAGCCTCGGAAAACTTCCGGAATACATCCTGCAAGTGGAAGAAAACCGCCGGCGCAGAATTTCAACCTCTGAGCTTAACAGGCTTGTGCGCGAAACACTGGCTTTTGAGCAGATGCCGGGAGACGGAAAAGGACACAGCCTAAAGATCTTCTACTGTACTCAGGCGGACGGTGCCCCCCCAGCATTTATATTCTTCGTGAATGATCCGAAGCTCTGCTCAAGCTCTTTCAAACGCCGTTTGGACAACTGTCTGAGAATGCTCGGGGACTTTAACGGAGTGCCGATCAAAATATTTTTGAGGGAAAAAGGAGCAAAATCTGAATAAAAAACCGAAAATAAGCGATAAAAAGCGGATTTTTTGCATTTTGGTACTTGACTCTGACTGATTTATAAGTATAAAATAAACACAGTTTGGGCAACACACAATATTACGGAGGTGCAACTCGCAATGACAAAGACAGATCTTATCAATGCAGTGGCAAAAGAAGCCGAACTTACGAAGAAAAAAGCTACGGAAGTAGTCGCGGCGACATTTGGCACGATCGCAGCCGAACTCGCCAAAGGCGGAAAAATCCAGCTCGTTGGATTTGGTACGTTCCAGGTCAACAAACGCGCTGCACGTACTGGCCGCAACCCGCAGGATCCCAAGAAAACCATCAAAATTCCTGCAAAGAAAGTCCCCGCATTCCGCGCCGGCAAAGCTCTCAAAGATATCGTCAACAAATAGTTCTTTAGTTTTTGAGCTTTAAGCCTGATTTCGGTCAGGCTTTTTATTTTGTACTTGACCAAATTGCGGCTCTGGAGTATGATACACTTTGTTTTGAACGGGATGTAGCGCAGTCTGGTTAGCGTACCTGCATGGGGTGCAGGTGGTCGTCGGTTCGAATCCGACCATCCCGACCATTGAAAACAAAAAGGAGCCTTGCGGCTCCTTTTTCTGTACGCTGTGTTATTTTTCGAAAATTGCGAATGTCCTGCAGGGCAGCCCGTTTGCGCCTTCGAAATTCGGCCACGCCGCAAAAAGTATGGCACCTGCGGGCGGCACCTTATCCAAATTGCACAATACTTCAATCTGAATGTGCCCGTTTGCAAGAACGTAGCGTTCACAGGCAAGGTCGCCCGCTTTTGCCGCCTCGGAGGAAGCGTCGGTATCAAGTGTTTCATGACCGTTTGCCGCGGCATTTCTGACCTCATATATATATTTTATGGCATCGAGTGACCAGCCCGGAAAATTCTCTCCCCCGTCAGCATCGGTACCTGACATTGCGTCCATATCAGGCCAGTTTTTGTACCAGTCAGTTCTCAGAGCGACAAAAGCGCCTTCAGGTATTATGCCGTATTCTGCTTCATATTCCTTTATATCGTCTGACGTGACCGCATAATGAGGGTCTTTGGCTGCTTTTTTGGAAATATCAATCACGCAGAGCGGGAAAGAGGCATTTTTCATAGTAAAACTTTCAGCAGTTTTAGCACCCTTTATGAAATGCGCAGGAAAATCAACGTGAGTTCCGAACTGTCCCGGAAATTTGAACTGCTGAATTTTACATTCCAGCATGGGGTTGCCCCAGTCAAAAAGAGTATTGCCAAGCTCAGCAGCTCCTTCGGGTATTCCGCTCCAGTACGGACTGTCATTGTTCATGAGGTGCGACAGTTCTACCCATTCCATTTTTTTAAGTTCTTTTAAGTTTTCCCAAAGCTTGTACATTTGACTTCACTCCTTTTAAATTGTGTAAAATTTATATTGTGTTTTATAAAAGTTTTACATCGTCAAGAGCAGAAAAAGCCTGTCTTGCTTCTGCAACGTCATTTAGTGAGAAATCAGAGAATATAACTGTTTCTTCCAAAGAACAGGCGGCTGCAATGCTGCCGTCAGGGGCAATAATCTGACTGTTCCCGCCGCCCTGAATCCCGTTGTATAATCCAGTACAGTTTGAAGAAACAAGCAGACAGAAATTTTCCGCCGCGCGTGCTCTGAGCAGCAGAGACCACGTTTCTATCCTGGAAAGCGGCCATGCCGCCGGAACAGCAAAAATTTCCGCGCCCATTTCAAGAGTCATTTTTCTGAAAAGCTCGGGAAAACGCAAATCGTAACAGGTCGCCAGTCCTATCCTGCCAAGTTCTGTTTCAGCAACGGTTATTTCATCGCCGGCAGTAATAAGTTCCGTTTCTCTTGACCGGTATCCGAACAGATGAATTTTGCTGTATTTTGCAACGGCATTGCCCTTTTTGTCGAAAAGTATTCCGGTGTTGTAATATTTTCCGTTTCTTTTTTCGACGAAGGTGCCGGAATAAACGTAAGCGCCGAGACGCCGTGCGGCATCTGATACTGCCGACATTGTTTCGCCTTCGTCTGTTTCCGCAAGGACATAATAATTGTCAAAATTGTAAAAGCCGATATTCCAGATTTCAGGGAGCACAACAAAATCGCAGCCTTTACATGTGTCAAGCAGTGCAGAGGCGTGCCTGATATTTTCATTTTTGCTTCTATTCGGAACAACTTCAAGTTGTATTGCGGCGGC
>JAUNNW010000116.1 GCA_030531285.1 Synergistaceae bacterium
TCTCTTGTGTTAAAGGCAAGCCGTTTTATAACGCTGCCCATCTGTTTTACGGCATCCATATTGATTCCCGAACGGCTTGAACCTACGTTTACCGACGAACAGACGCGTTCGGTAACTGAAAGAGCTTCGGGAATTGAATTTATAAGCGTCTGGTCGGCTTGCGTTATGCCTTTTTGCACAAGCGCGGAAAAACCTCCTACAAAGTTGACGCCGGTTTCCTTCGCCGCTTTGTCAAGTGTTTCGGCCACTTCAACGTAGCTGTCCGCTGCGCAGGAGGAGGCGGCAAGCGCAACGGGGGTTACCGAAATTCTTTTGTTGACAATTGGAATTCCGAATTCAAGCCCTATTTCATCGCCCGTTGCAACAAGTTTTTCAGCTTTTTTTGTGATTTTGTCGTATATTTTGTTGCAGAATTTCTCAATATCCGTATCGGCACAGTCAAGGATGTTTATACCCATCGTAATTGTACGGACGTCAAGATTTTCCTCCCGAATCATCTGATTCGTTGCTCTTGCTTCATATCCTGTAATCATTGTTATATCCTGTGCATTGCCTCAAAAATTTCAGTTCTCTGGAACTGTATGCGAAGTCCGATTTTCTCGGAGAGTTTTTCAAGGTCGGATGCCATCTCTGAAGGCGTACAGCTCATCTTTGATATATCCACTATCATTATCATGTCAAAGTAGCTGTCGATGATTGTCTGTGAAATTTCAAGTATATTGACACCCTTTTCGGCAAGATAAGCGGCTACAGACGCGACTATCCCGACGTTGTCTTTGCCGAGCACAGTTATAATTGCTTTCATCGCTTTCATTTCTTTTCCTCCGTTCAGTTGAGCTTCAGGAAAACCTTAGGCATTCCCCTGCGCGTATTTTTTATATTATACCATGGCTCAAAAATTTTTCTAAGTTCCGCAAACTTCTTTGTTCTCACAAAAAAACTGTCGCTGTCTTTTCCTTCGATAAATTCAAGTTCTGCCTGCTCAAGTTTTTCTTTAAAATATCTACCGCTGTTTTTGGGCATCTGTATCTCAAGCATAGGTACAAACGGCGGAAATTCAAACTCTCTGCGGCATTGCAGCTCTTTTTTCCAGAAAATGCCCCAGCCTCGTTTCAGCCCTTCCTGCCAGTCGCGTCCGGGCATTCTGCTCTGTACGACTACGGTTCTCTCATCAGGTTTTTTCCCGCGCCACAATGATTCCCATACAAGTCCGAAAGCACGTTCTTTCGCATCGTAATTCTCGCCTCGCGCTTCCGCGTCAACGTCTGTCCAGCCTGCCATTCCGCAGTCAAGCGATGAGGCAAGCGACAGAATTTTTCTGGTTCCGATTATAACCGCGCCTGACGGATATTTTTCAAGCAGAGACGCTGCGGAAGGCAGTTTGCCGTCCAGCAGCAGGATATCCCCTGCACCGCAGTATTGAAGTATGGGCAACGCTTTTTCGTAAAGCGCTTCAAGTCCAGGCCGCACACCTTCAAGAAACCATCCTCCACAAACGGGGCAACTGTCAGGAAGGTCTGTTTTTGAAGCACAGCCGAGACAAACAACCTTCTTTTTTTTTGTTTCCCAGCGGAGTGTTCCGCCGCATTTTTTGCAGTGCAGAGCTTCGCCGCATTCATCGCAGAAAATTTCTCCGGCAAAACCCTTTCGGTCAAGCAGCCACAAAGCGAATTTTCCCGCTTTTCTTGTCTTTATGGTTTCGCGCAGCAACGGACGGCTGATTGCTATTCCGTCCTTAAGCCCTTTAAGTTCAAACAACGAAGCGTCATGAAGGTCAACAAAAACAATCCTTTTCAGCTGCGTTTCGCCTGACTGAACGTTCTGAGCGGCAGCCTTTGACGACGGGAAACGTCCGCCGAGCCAAAGCTGGGCACCGGCAAAACGCGCCCTTACCGCAAGCAGCGAGCGCAGATGATATATCGGATACTTTTGTGTGATCCACGCTCCGCTTTCTTCCTCGTCAACAACTATGCGCGACAGTCCCTTAAGAGGCACAAAGGCGGCGGAGGGAGAGCCTACGACAAAGCTGCATTCGCCGTTTTTAGCGCTTTTCCAGCATTTCCATTGTTTTTTCGGATTTGAAGACGGGAATAGCATTCCTTCTGTTTTTTTGTTTTCCGGCAGAAGCTTCCAAAAAGCCTTTGCCGCATCCACCTCAGGAAAAAGAAAAAGCGTGCCTGAAAAATCCCCGCATTCAGAAATATATTGTTTGTAACGCTTTTCGTCGCGTGGTTCGTAAAAATATTTCACCGTGCTTTTTGAATTTGTTTTGATATCTTCGGAAAAATCTGCTTCTTCTCCGTCAAAGAAAGCCGCGGGAAGAAGGCATTTGGCAGCGCTGCCAGTTCCCGTGAACCAGTTCGCGCCGAAATATTTTATTGTTTCCCAAAGCTCTGAAGGAAGAACAGGGTTATCGTCAATGACACCGGCAATATTTTTTGTTTCTTCAATATCGTTGTCTGACGCTTCAGACACGACAATACCTACGCGCATACCTTTGCCAAGCGGCACCTTTACGCGTATACCTTCCTGAAGCTGTTTTTCATAATTGTAGGAAAGAGCCGTCCACCAGGGCCCTGGAACGGCAACATGAATTTCGGGCATTTTAAGCCTGTTTTTTTACAGCCGCGTCCAAAATGGCATCGGCTACTTCCTCTTTTGTTCCGGAGACTTCGATTTTATCCCCTCCGGCAGATATTATTGTTACGGAATTTGTGTCGCAGCCAAAGCCTGCGCCTTCCTGCAGCACATCGTTGACAACGATAAGGTCAAGATTTTTGGACAGCAGTTTTTTTTCAGCGTTGGCAAGCAGGTCGTTTGTTTCCGCCGCAAACCCTATAAGCAGCTGCCCTGCGGGCTTGTTTCTGCCAAGCTCTGCGGCAATGTCTTTGTTCTGCACAAAACTGACAGAGAATTCTTCCTTGCCGCCGCGCTTGATTTTTTCCGCCGAGCTTTCCGCCGCTCGGAAATCCCCGACCGCCGCTGCTTTTATGATTATATCCGCTTCCTTCTGTCTGCCTGTACAGACGTTGTACATTTCCTCGGCAGTCGTAACGGAAATTCTTTCTATCTGTGAAATAGTTTCAATATTGCAGGGGCCGGTTACAAGCGTTACCTCCGCGCCTCTGTACCATGCCGCTTTAGCAAGCGCGTAACCCATTTTTCCGCTGCTCGGATTGCTCAGATACCGGACAGGGTCAATATATTCGTGCGTGGGGCCTGCGGTAACCAGCACTTTTTTGCCGCTTAAATCTTTTTTCGGGCATAATGCCTTCCAAACGTTTTCGTATATCGTTTCCGCTGACGGCAGGCGTCCCTTTCCTTCCGCTCCGCAGGCAAGAATTCCGGCGTCAGGCTCCACCACCGTATAGCCGTACTTTCTGCAGGCTTCAATATTTTCCTGCGTTGCCGGATGCTCAAGCATATTGCTGTTCATAGCAGGGAAAAGCACGACAGGCTTTCTGCAGGCAAGCAGAATAGCGCCGAGCAGAGTATCTGCGCTGCCTGACGCGGCTGACTGCAACACGTTTGCGGTGCACGGGGCAACGACTATAACGTCTGCCCATTCCGCAAGCGAAATATGCGGAATCTGCCAGCCGTATTCGGCAGAAAGAAAATCCGCCTCGCGCCATACTCTTTTTTTGCTGAGAGCAGACAGCGGCAAAGGACTCACGAAAGCTTCGGCAGCTTTTGTGAGCACGGTTTCAATCTCGCAGCCCTGTTTAATCCAGCCGTGCAGGATGTCAGGAGCTTTATAGGCCGCAACACCGCCGCTTACGGCATACAGAATTTTTTTATTCTGCTTCCGCACTTTCCTCTGTCCCGACTTCGATAGGGGTCATTGTGTACTTAATTCTGCCGCCGTCTACATCTTCCATAGCTTTCGTGATAAACTTCTCGTCGTAGCCGAGTCCTGTGCCTTTTCTGTCGCTCAGCTGACGTGCGCGCTCTGAAAGAATCAGCGTAAGAACGTACTTGTTGGGAATATT
>JAUNNW010000117.1 GCA_030531285.1 Synergistaceae bacterium
TCTGCGCCTCCGCTGCGCTTCGCGCAGAATGACGGAGGGGAGGGGCCCGCGGGACGGAAAAACAGAAAGGAGGTGAAGACGAATGAAAAACGCAATAACGACTACGAGAAAGCTCAAGATGAAATTTCTCAAGGGTGACGGAACAGATCACAACATAATCCTGAACTACGTCAAAGACGGACTTAAAGAAGGTTCGGGCGCACAGCTTGTGAAAGCGGCGATGGACGAAGTTGTGTCACAGCAGCCGATAGCCGGAAGCATCGCTTCCGCAAACGGCGCGGAAGTCATTGAAACCGTTACTACGGACGTGGAAATGTAGCAATGGCTATAAGGAGCAATGACAAAAAACAGCGTTAAAAGAATTGCATTTCTTGGTAATTGGTTTTCTTAGTCATTGCCCCTTTCAGTAATTCCCGTATGGCGGAAGGCCTGCGGTTGAGACGGCGCAGTGGTTCTGCGCAGAAAGAGGATTGTTTTGAAGAAGAAGATTTTTGATGTTATCGAAACGGCTGACGGTTTTGAGGAAGACGCGGCGTTTTCCGGTGAGGATGACGGCAGGCCGGAGGTTTCCGGTTTTGAAGAACGGAGGCACGATATTGATTTTTACGGCAGGAAGCCTGTTTCGGACGGTGAGTTTGCCATTATGTCCGACGGGGAAAAGCGTGAGGAGCTTGTTGTCAGGTTCAGGCCGCTGTGCATTAGGGCGGCGAAAACGTACGCCTGCGGCGGGGTGAATTTTGAAGACCTGTTTGTTGATGCCGCAATTTTGATTCTTGAGGCAATCGACCGCTGGGGTGTTGACGATCCCGATATTGCCTATCACATTGCAAGCAGGGTGAGATCCGGTGTTTCACGGGCAGGAAAGAAGGAGAGGGAGGTATGCGGTTCCCTTTTGCCGTTTGAGGAAGAATGTGATGACGAAATCGTTGACGGGGAAGAAATTGCTGCCGAAACGCTGATGACGGAGCGGATATGCGGCGATATGAAGCGGTATCTTGACGGCGGCGAGCTTGAAACGGCAAGGCTGTATTTCGACTGTCCGGATATTTCGCAGCAGGAGGCTGCAGAGCTGCTTGGCGTTTCGCAGCAGACGGTGAGCAGACGGCTTGGCGCCGTCAGGCGGAAGCTTGAGCCGCTCAGAGAGGAATACGCGGAAAAGACAGGGAAGAAGAGAAGGAAGAATTTTATCGCTGCTTATCAGGCAGAAAGAAGAGGGAGGTAACGGATATGGAAAAGATAGTACACGTTGAAACACATACGACAGAGGGGCTTTACAAGGCGTTTAAGCGCGCGGCGGCAATCAACAACACAACCGTTAAAGACGCGGTCAATGAGCTTATGGAGCTTTATGTTGTTGAAACGATGGGGCAGATGGCGTAAGGGCTCAGCCGGTTCACTGTGAACCGGCTGTTATTTTTGAAAGCCTGTGCCGCAGACTAAGCGGACGCTGCCGTTATTCAGTTTTTTCAATTGCCGGATATTTGTCGTAAGGAAGTCTGTCAAGCAGACCTATCAGATACAGCGGTATTTTGATATATAAAAGTTGACAAACAATACAATAACGATATAATAACAATATCGAAATGCTGGAGGTGTATGAGGATGGCGACAACTACGATTAATATCAGGATAGACAGCGATATCAAGCCTCAGTTTGAGGAGTTTTGCAAGAATATCGGTATGAGTATGTCGGGCGCTTTTAATGTTTTTGCCCATCAGGCAGTCAGGGAACAGAAAATTCCGTTTAATATTACCGCCGGTGACAGGTTTTATTCCGCGCAGAACATTAAGTCTCTTGAAAAGCTTGTTTCCGATGTCAAGAGCGGGGATGCAAAGCTGACCGAGCATGAGCTTATCGAAATTGACTGATGAAAAAACTGTGGACGGATAAAGCATGGGAAGATTACCAATATTGGCTCAGGCAGGACAAAAAGATGCTGAAACGTGTCAACGCACTTTTGAAGGATATCGAACGCAACGGAAACGATGGAATTGGCAGCCCCGAGCCTCTGACAGGAAATTTGTCAGGATGCTGGAGCCGCAGGATTGACAATCAGAACCGTCTGGTTTACAGATTGTCTGATAACGACACCGTTGAAATTTACCGCTGCCGTACACACTATGGAGAACATTAGCCGGACGGTCGATACCTCCGCTTAGCTGGAGAAGTGTATAAAACACGGGAGTAGAAAAAGCGGGGAAAAGAACAGGCGGACGCTGCCGTTATTCAGTTTTTTCAATTGCCGGATATTTGTCGTAAGGAAGTTTGCCTGTTTGTCCGGCGTTTTGCGTACAAACTCTGTTTTGCTGCACAAAACCGCCGTTATGTTGTATAATATCTTCATTCTGAGAACAGGAGCGGTTGTGTTATGGAGAACAACGAACAGTACGAAGAAATATCCCTGCTTGATTTGCTTGCGATTTTCGGCAGGGGAAGGAAGTTTATCGCGCTGACAACGCTGATTTTTATGTTGCTTGGCGCGCTTTGGGTTTTTGTTGTCAAGCCCCCGAAGCTGAAATACAAGAGTACGATTCAGATGCTTGTCGTTTCGCCCTATGTCATTGACAATGAGAGTATGTCGCTGAACGTCCGCACGGATATGGTGGTAGGCGTTCTTCGCAGCCGTGCCGTGACTGACGTTTTGACAGACAGGTTTAAATTGAACGTCGATAAGAAGTCAGGCAAAGCTGTTCCGCGCGACAAGCTGTACGAAAAGGGCGGATGTTTTGACGAAAAAAGCGAGGAGTACAAGTGTACAGGCAGCAGAGATACCGGCGTTGTTACGCTTAACGTTACGGCGGAAGAACCCGAAACAGCTCAGGCGATGGCGACGGCGGCATACAAAAAGGCTGACGAAATCTTAAAGGAAATAGCTGTATCTGCCGTTGATACGGCAAACACCGCAAACGATGAAAAGCTGGAAAAGGAAATTCAGGCAAAGATAGCGGAGGTTTCGGAGGCGCACACCAAGGCGCCGCAAAAAATCAGCGAGCTGCTGGGCATGTATTCGGTGCTTATGGCGCGCGACGAAAGCTACAGGCTTAAGGGCAAGCAGCCGATAGCATTGCAGCTGCTTTCGCCTGCGTCGCTTCCGGATGAAGCCGCGCCCCGCGGCAGGGGAAAAACGCTTGTTTTGTTCACAATGCTCGGCTTTTTCCTTGGAATTGCCGGAGCTTTTATGAAACACGTTTGGAGCACGGTGGAGCCCGAAAAGAAAGCGGAGCTTAAGGCGGCATTCGGAAAGAAATAAACAGTACTGCAGAAAATAAAAACGGCGCTGAAGCGCCGTTTTTATTTTCTATTTTCTTCTTTCGATTGCCGCGAAGGCATCGTGGTTGTGAATGCTTTCGTGGCTTGTTATTTCCACGCGGAACCATTTTACCCTGTCGTCAGCCTGCAGCCTGAGCGCCGTTTCGCGCACGAAGTCTTCGACGAAGCGGGGCGTTTCGTAGGCGTGTTCCGTGACGAATTTCTCGTCTTCGCGTTTGAGCAGGGAATAGATGGGCGCGGAGGCGCATTCGTCAGCGATTTCGGCAAGCTCTTCAAGCCAGAGCAATCCTTCCATTCTCACGGAGATTTTTGCGTGTGCCCTTTGATTGTGCGCGCCGAATTCAGATATTTCCTTTGAGCAGGGGCACAGCGTCTGAACAGGCGCGATAAGAGTCGCAGCTATGTCAAAGCTGCTGCCTTTCAGCGAGGTTTCAACTATTGCGTCGCAGCGCACGCGTCCCTTTGCGCCGCTGACAGGCGCTGTTTTCGTTATGAAATAGGGAAACGCGAATACGGCGTGAGCTTCATCGGCGCTGAGTTTTTCTTTAAGCGCGGCAAGCAGTGAGCGCATATTGCGCAGTGTTATGTTTTTTTCATGCGCAGAGAGCAGCTCAATAAAGCGGCTCATGTGTGTTCCGCGGTAGTTGTGCGGAAGCAGCACGGAGAGCGAAACTTCGGCAACTGTTTCCTGTGTGCCGTTT
>JAUNNW010000006.1 GCA_030531285.1 Synergistaceae bacterium
GTCGTTTAAGGCACAACCATGTGTACTCACAGAGATTGTTGACTGTGCCGCGCCGCGCGCTGACTACTCCCTAATCTGCCGGGATTATGACACAACGCCGCTCAAAAGTCAATGGTCTGTAATACAGCGTTATTTAATTATTTCTCCGGTGCTTTCGTCCACTATAAAAACCTTTTTGCATTTTGCGCAGCGATACCGCCAGCAGGCAGCGCTTACCTGCGATAATCTTCTGGCGAGTCTCAGTCCGCAAAACGGACAAACTTTGGCGTCATCCATCACAATTCCTCCTGCGATTACAATCCGGCTGCTTTTTCAATTTCTTCTTTGGTGTACAGTTTTCCGCTGTTCATTCCGGGACATCTCTTCGCATAAAAATCCCATTCGGCTTTGTTTTCGAGCATGGATTTCCAAAACGGGAACTGCGCGCACTGTTTCGGGCGGACAGGATAAATTTTGCAGCGCCTTGTCTTGGCATCCTGAAATATGCAGTCGTAATTTCTTTCAGGCAGATCCTTAATGCTTTTGTTGCCGCAAATATCTTCCCTGAGACAAAGCCGTGTCAGCTCTTCAACGGAAATTTTGAGGTACTGCGCTATCCGCTGAATTTCGGCTTCCGAAACCCAAATATCCCCCGGATCTTTGCTGCAGCACGCCCCGCACTCTTTACAGGAAAAACGGAGACCTCCGTCGTAAAAACGCGGACTGTTCCCCGTCTGTTGTGTATCCGACATATTATTTTCTTCTGCTGCCGCGGCGTGTTGTCGAATATACGGCTCCGCACTCTCTAAGCTTGCCAAGAGCGTCAAGCGCTATGCCAGTGCCCATAACGACGCACTCGGAAGCGTTTTCGGCAACGGAGCAGGAAATTTCCGTTTCTTTTGTAATAAGCTCAGGAAGTCCTCTCAGGTACGCGCCGCCGCCTGTAAGTATAATGCCTTTTTCGATAACGTCCGAAGCAAGTTCAGGGGGCGTTTTTTCAAGCACCCGTTTAATTGCCGCTATAAGCTGGCCTATTGACTCCTCAATTGCGTCGGCAACATCTGAACTTGAAATTGTAAGCGGACGGGGCAGACCGTGTATAAGGTCGCTGCCCCTTATTTCCATAGTCAAATTTTCTTCGCCTGAACGGACAAAGCAGGAACCTATCTGTTTTTTGACGTCTTCCGCTGTCTGCTCGCCTACTGCAAGGTTGTACTGGCGGCGTATGTAGCGCATTATTGCTTCATCGAATTTGTCGCCGCCGACTCGCAGCGATTCGCACACAACAAGTCCGCCTAAAGAAGCAACAGCTATGTCCGAAGTTCCTCCGCCTATGTCAACGACCATATTTCCGACAGGCTCTCCTATAGGAAGATGGGCGCCTATGGCGGCGGCCATGGGCTCTTCTATAAGGTAGGCTTCCTTGGCGCCGACCTCAACCGCCGCTTCAAGGACAGCGCGGCGCTCAACGTTCGTTGCGCCTGCGGGAACCCCGACCATTATACGGTGGCGGACGACACGCTCAAAACCGGAGGTTACCTTGCGGACAAACTCGCGCATCATAACCTCGGTCATTGTGTAGTCAGCAATAACCCCGTCGCGAAGCGGGCGTATTGCAACCACGTTGCCCGGTGTTCTTCCTATCATAATCTTGGCGTCATTGCCGACAGCGAGAATTTTTCCTGTATTCTGATCAAGCGCGACAACCGACGGCTCGCGCAGCACAATGCCTTTTCCTTTTATATATACGAGTACGGTAGCCGTTCCAAGGTCAATTCCTATGTCTCTGCTCCACAAAACTCTCAGCCTCCCTGCGTACTGCTCTGCTTATTGTACAACAAAATACTAATTTTGTTTAGCAAAATAGTTTTTCGCGGTAGTTAACCCTCCAAAAGAAAAGTCCGTTAGGAGGGAAAGTGCGCCCTCCGCTTTCCCTGTCCCCATTTTCAAGCATTTCCGCTATCCATTCCGGCGGACGCTTTTTCTGTGCCACCAGCTCAAGATTGCCGAGCATAATCCGGATCATGTTCATAAGAAAAGCATTGCCCTTGACGTGCAGCCATACAAGCCTTCCGCGTCTGAAAAGCTTTACCGAGTGCAGTGTCCGAACAGTATTTTCCGGCATTTCGTTCTTTTTGCAGAACGCGCCGAAGTCATGCTTTCCTTCAAGATACCGGCACGCCTGCGCGGCAAGCGCCCAGTCGCAGTTTCCTGTCTTAATGTGGCATACAAACGGTTCAAGGTGCGGATAAACCGCTCTGCCGTGCCACATGAAATAGACATACTCACGGGAAACGGCATCGAAACGGGCATTAAAATTATCCGGAGCTTCCGCAACACGCATAAACTGCACACCCTGAGGCAGATTGGCATTAACTGCAAGCATAAGTTTGTCCGGTCTCCATGCCTCGCTAAGCTCAAAACTGCACACCTGACCCTTTGCGTGTACTCCGGCGTCAGTCCTTCCGGCACCCGTGATTTTTACGCCGCTGCCGTTCAGCAAAGACAATACTTTTTCTATTTCCTCCTGAACCGTGAAAAGCCCGGGCTGGCACTGCCAACCGCTGAACAATCCTCCATCGTAGCTTACTTCAGCCGCAAAATTCATTGCGCACCTCCCGTTCAGTTCTTTAATCCGCAATTATTATTGCAGACAAGCGGCAAAAATTCCACCACTTAAACCCGTTTCATTCAAAATTCCTGCAAACGGCAAATACCTCAGCCTGCACACGCTCAACAGCCCAAAATTAAAGGAGAGCAGATTATCTGCTCTCCTTGCACTATAATTTTCTGTTCCCGTTTAGAGCATATGGTTGATGATAAACAGCGCGGTAAGCACGTACATTATCCAGCTTATTTCTTTTGCCTTGCCGGTAAAGAGCTTAAGGAAGACAAAGCTACAGATGCCAAATTCAATACCTGTGCTGATGCTGTATGCAAACGGCATCATAACCATTGCAAGAATTGCCGGGACAAAATCTGTCCAGTCCGAAAAATCCATTCTCTCAAGCCCCATAACCATGAAGATACCGACCATGATCAAGGCGGGGGCCGTCGCGCAGCCAGGAACCATGCTTACTATAGGGTTAAGGAAGGTTGCAAGAAGAAACAGAACACCAACCGTGACGGCCGTGAGCCCTGTGCGTCCGCCCTGCTCAACACCCGCCGCGGATTCTACAAACGTTGTGACCGTTGAGGTTCCGAGCACGGCGCCGCAAACCGTCCCCACCGCGTCTGCCATGAGAGCGGGACCTGCTTTGGGAAGATGGCCCTTTTCGTCAAGCATGTCAACGCGGCTTGCGCAGCCGACAAGAGTTCCGACCGTATCAAAGAAATCTACGAAGAAGAAAGCAAATACTATTACCCAGAAATCCATATTCTTAAGCATTGAGAAATCCATCTGCCAAAACGTCGGGGAAAGGCTCGGCGGCATTGCGACGATTTCCTTCGGAAGCTTTGTCACGCCGAAAGGAATTCCGAGAAGCGTCACCGCGACAATTCCGATGAGGATACTGCCCTTGACGCCCTTGTGCTGCAAAACGACCATGAGAATAAGACCGACAAGCGCAAGCATAAGAGGGATATTGCCTTTGAAAACTCCAAGACCGACAAGCGTTGCGGGATTGTCTACGACGATTCCGGCGCCCCTGCACCCTATAAAGGCTATAAAGAGACCTATACCGGCCGAAATACCTATTTTAAGCGTATTCGGCAGCGAGTTGACAACCATCTGGCGTATGTTGGAAAGCGTGAGGAGTATAAAGATGATACCTTCGACAAAAACAGCCGTAAGGGCAATTTTCCATGACACGCCCATCGTGAGACAAACCGAATAGGTGAAATAAGCGTTAAGTCCCATACTCGGAGCAAGCGCAAACGGATAGTTCGCAAGCGCAGCCATCAGGAAGCAGCCGATAGCGGCACCGAGACAGGTAGCAACAAGAACGGAACCGAAAGGCATTCCGCTTTCGGAAAGTATTCCAGGGTTGACGACGATAATGTACGCCATCGCCATAAACGTTGTGAGACCGGCTATGAGTTCGGTTTTTGCGTCAGTGCCGTTCTCTTTGAGCTTGAAAAGTTTCTCTAACATCAGTGCTTCTCCCCCTTAATTATGGTGTACACCACGGTTAAAATTTTAATGAGTTTGTTTTGCAGGTCAATACTTAATTTAAAACAGAAAATATACACCACGCAGATTACATTTTTTAATATTTTGAAAATATATTCAGTCTGTTTTAAGCCGCCGCGGCGGAATTGTACGTGTCCGCAGCTCTCCGTATCGGCAGAGAGAACGGAGCGTACAAACACGGCAGTCTGAGCAGCCGCGCTGTGTCTGCCTAAATTTTCCTTACAAAAACTTCTTTAATTCAGTATATTGACGCCAACGCACTTTAGAATTAAACTAATAGGCAGCAAAAAATTAAGCAAAGGCACCCGCGCAACCGACGGACAAGCGGAGCACCGCAGAGAAGCCCGGGTACTGTTAAAGCCGACCGTCTGGGCACATTTCTGCACTACAGGAGTGTGCCCTTATTTTTTGAGGAGGATTTCAATGAAAAAAGTGGCAATCGTTATGGGCAGCGACAGCGACCTTCCGGTTCTTGAAAAAAGCGCCGCTGTTTTTAAAGAACTGGGAATACCTTACGAGGCACATATTTATTCCGCGCACAGGACACCTGACGAGGCGCATGATTTTGCCGCAAACGCGCGCAAAAACGGTTTCGGCGCAATCATCTGCGCCGCAGGAATGGCGGCTCATCTAGCGGGGGTCGTGGCGGCGAATACGACGCTTCCGGTTATAGGCATTCCGTGCAAATCCGCGGTTTTTGACGGAATGGACGCGCTTCTTGCGACAGTCCAGATGCCCTCGGGCATACCGGTGGCAACGGTCGCCGTGAACGGCGGGGCAAATGCCGCCCTGCTTGCGGCGGAAATTCTTGCCGTTGAAGACGAAGAACTCGCCGGAAAGCTTTCAGCGAAACGCGCCGCCGACAAGGCAAAGGTTCTCGAAAAAGACAGTAATCTCAAACTGTAAGCAATTATTTATTATTCCATACAAAAGGGGAAATTAAAATGAACAAAGTGTACTCCGGTAAAACCAAAGACGTATTCTCACTTGACAGCGGAAACTATCTTCTCAAATTCAAGGACGACTGCACAGGCAAAGACGGCGTTTTTGACCCGGGCGAAAATTCAGTGGGACTTAAAATCGACGGTGTCGGCGACGTAAACCTCCGTATGTCAATTTATTTCTTTGAAAAAATAAACGCTGCGGGCATTCGCACTCATTATGTAGACGCAAATCTCACCGACACAACGATGGAAGTTCTTCCCGCAAAAGTCTTCGGACACGGGCTTGAAGTCATCTGCCGTTACAAAGCGGTAGGCAGTTTCTTCCGCCGTTACGGCGAATACATTGAAGAAGGCGCAGATCTTCCCGCATACGTTGAAACGACTTTCAAGGACGATGCCAAGGGCGATCCGCTTGTTACGAAAGACGCTCTCGTTGCCCTTAACGTAATGTCAGAACGTCAGTATGACGATATCAAGGAAATGACGCAGAAAATAACGAAGATCGTAGCGGACGACCTTGCTGAAAAAGGTCTCGTACTCTACGACATCAAATTCGAATACGGCTACGACGCAGACAGAAACGTCATGCTGATTGACGAAATCGCATCAGGAAACATGCGCGTCTACAAAGACGGAAAATATATTGACCCTATGACGCTTTCAAAGCTTTTCTTCGCGTAAGCTGATGGGGGGCTTTTTCGGAGCGGTCTCAAGCCGCGACATTGTATATGACGTATTTTTCGGGACGGACTACCACAGCCATCTCGGCACGAACAATGCCGGAATGGCCGTATGGGGAAAAGAAAAAGGCTTTCAGCGGCAGATACATTCCATTTCCGACACGCCGTTCCGCGCAAAGTTTGAGCCTGACCTTGCGGATTTTGAAGGCAGCTGCGCATTCGGCTGCATAAGTGACTCCGAGCCGCAGCCTCTGCTTGTGCGTTCGCATCTCGGAATCTACGCTCTGACCACGGTCGGTTTAGTAAATAATGCCGATGAGCTGATCGAGCAGTATTTCAGCGATCACGGGCATCAGTTCATGGCTATGAGTTCCGGTAAAGTGAACACCACCGAACTTGTCGCCGCTCTTATCAACACGCGCGACAATCTGGTCGACGGCATACGCCACGTTCAGGAAGCGGTGGACGGAAGTATGACGCTGCTGATAATAACCGATAAAGGCGAGCTTATTGCGGCGCGCGACAAATTGGGCAGACTGCCTGTAATAATCGGCAGGAACGAGGACGGATACTGCGTCACGTTTGAATCCTTCGCCGCGGAAAAAGTAGGCTACGGCATAGAACGCGAGCTTGGTCCGGCTGAAATTGTCAGGCTTACGCCCGAAGAATTAACGGTTCTGTCCCCGGCGGGCAGCGACATGAAAATATGCGCTTTCCTGTGGACATATTTCGGCTATCCGAATTCCAACTACGAGGGGAAGAACGTTGAGGTAATGCGCTACAGAAACGGTGAAATAATGGCGCGCAACGAACAGGAAGCAGGACTGCTTCCGGACGTTGACATCGTTGCGGGGGTGCCCGACTCCGGAATACCTCACGCAATCGGCTACGCGTACAAAAGCGGAAAGCCCTTCGCAAGACCGTTTATAAAATACACGCCGTCCTGGCTGCGCTCCTTTATGCCGACCAAGCAGAAGACCCGCAATCAGGTCGCGAAAATGAAGCAGATACCCGTTCCGGAGCTTATCAAGGACAAAAAACTTCTGTTTGTTGACGATTCCATAGTGCGCGGCACACAGCTCCGCGAAACGTTAAGATTTCTTTACGAGGCAGGGGCAAAAGAGGTTCATCTGCGTTCAGCCTGCCCTCCGCTGATGTACAGCTGCAAATATATCAATTTCTCGCGCGGAAATTCGGAAATGGATCTGCTTGCGCGGCGCATAGTTCAGGAGCTTGAGGGCGACGAAGGCCACAACCACCTTGACGAATATGCTGACGGAAGCTGCGAACGCGGACGCTGCCTGCTTAAAACTATCTGCGAGAAGCTCGGTTTTACGTCTCTTGAATATCAGTCGCTTGACGGAATGCTCGAAGCTATCGGGCTTGACAAAGACAAAGTGTGCACCTATTGCTGGACAGGAAAGGAATAGACCATGAGCAAATCATTCTCAGCGGCATACGCCGCTGCCGGTGTTGACATCGAAGCAGGCTACGAAGGCGTAAAACTTATGAAGAAACACGTAGAGCGCACCTTCATTCCGGGTGTTGTTTCCGACATCGGAGGCTTCGGGGGGCTTTTTGCGCCTCAGCTTTCGGGAATGAAAGAGCCCGTTCTCGTTTCGGGAACCGACGGCGTCGGCACAAAACAGCGCATTGCGCAGCTGCTCAAAAAGCACGATACGGTAGGCATCGACTGCGTTGCAATGTGCGTGAATGACATAGTATGCTGCGGCGCAAAACCGATTTTTTTCCTTGATTACATCGCTATCGGCAAAAACAAACCTGAAAAGGTCGCCGAGCTCGTCTTGGGCGTTGCGGAAGGCTGCGTTCAGGCAGGCTGCGCGTTAATCGGCGGCGAAACGGCGGAACATCCAGGCACGATGCAGCCTGACGATTACGACCTTGCAGGTTTCTCCGTAGGAATAGTCGACAAAGAAAAGGTTCTTGACAAGAATAAAATGTGTGCGGGAGACGTTGTCATAGCGCTTCCTTCAAGCGGCATCCACTCAAACGGCTATTCGCTGGTGCGCAAAATTTTTGACGTTGAAAACACAGATCTCGGACAACACTTTGACGAACTGGGCACAACGCTCGGCGAAGCGCTGCTAACACCGACAAAAATTTATGTACAGCCGCTGCTCGCGGCGATCGAAGTTTCTGACGTCCACGGCGTAAGCCACATAACGGGCGGCGGTTTTTACGAAAATATACCGCGCTGCATACCCGACGGACTCGGCGCAAAAATCGAGAAAGCGGCAATAAAGACACCCGCGATTTTCAAGCTTCTGCAGCGCAAAGGAAATGTTGGCGAACGGGACATGTTCAACACCTACAACATGGGCGTGGGAATGAGTCTCGTCGTGTCGCGGAATACGGCGGACAAGGCTCTCGACGCTCTGAGAGCAGCCGGAGAAAACGCGTACGTCATCGGCGAAATTGAAAAATCGGAGGAGAAGATAGCGATATGTTAAACGACCTCGTAAGCGGAATTATTTCCGGCATTTTAATCTCCCTCGGAGGCGGTGTTTTTCTCTCATGCGAAAACAAAATCGCCGGTTCCGTCTTCTTCGCCGTTGCTCTGCTCTGCATCTGTATGCTCGGCTATTACCTTTACACGGGCAAGGTATGCTTTATGCTTGAAAAGCACGACAAAGCCGCATGGCAGCTTCTTGTGCTCTGCATAATCGGCAACGCGATAGGCACTTTTGTCTGCGGAAGGCTTCTTGCCTATGCTGTTCCGAATATGCAGGAGACCGCCGCAAAAATCTGCGCTGCCAAACTCGGGCAGCTTCCGCTTCAGACCGTAATACGCGGAATGTTCTGCGGAATACTCATATATCTTGCGGTAATAATTTTCAGGCAGAACAGAAACATCTCCGGGATAGTATTCTGCATACCGGTATTTATTCTCAGCGGCTACGAACACTCAATAGCCGATATGTTTTATTTTGCGGCGGCAGGAAGTTTTGACGCGCCGTCGCTGATTTTCATTCTGCTTGTGGTATTGGGAAACAGCATAGGCGGACTTCTTCTGCCTTTCCTTAATCTTGCGCTTGAGGAGAAATGAGATGAAAACGAAAATAGCGGTGCTCGTATCCGGCGGCGGAACAAATTTACAGGCATTGCTTGACGCGCAGTACGCGGGAAAAATCCCGAGCGGCGAAATTGTGCTCGTGGTTTCCAACAATTCCAAAGCCTTCGCTCTTGAACGCGCCGCAAAGGCGGGCATTAAGGCGCTCTGCATAACAAAAAAGGAGTGCGGCGGTCAGGAACAGTTCGAGGAAAAGCTTGCAAAAACGCTTGAAGAACGCGGCATCGGACTGATTATTCTCGCGGGTTTCATGTCCATTCTCGGAGAAAAGTTCACGCACCGTTTTGAAAACAGGATAATCAATGTGCACCCGGCGCTTATTCCTTCTTTTTGCGGCAAAGGCTATTACGGGCTTAAGGTTCACGAGGAAGCCCTGAAATACGGCGTAAAGGTAACCGGCGCAACGGTGCATTTCGTGAACGAAATTCCGGACGGCGGAAAGATAATTCTGCAGAAGGCAGTTGAAATCGAAGAAGGAGACACTCCTGAAATTCTGCAAAAACGCGTTATGGAGCAGGCTGAGTGGATACTTCTGCCTCAGGCTGCCGAAATAGTTTCAAAACAGCTGGCAGGTAAAAACGCTTGAGACGCAGGGACAGGGAAGTAACCGACAGAGCTTGGATTGACAAAGTTGTCCAAGAAGCGGAGTATATTACGCTTGCCCTGTCGGCGCCCGGCGGAAGCCCCTACGCCGTACCGGTGAACCACGTCTTTGACGGCGAAAATCTTTATTTTCACTGCGCAAAAGAGGGCTTAAAGCTCGACTGCATAAAAAACAGCCCGTGCGTCGCGTTTAACGCGCTGTCTCAGGCTGAATACTATCAGAATCCGGAAAAACGCGTGTACACTACTCACTATAAATCGGTTTCAGGCCGGGGAACGGCAGAAATTCTGACGGACACGGCGGAAAAAATTAAAGCGCTTGAGCTTGTAAGAGACAAATTTATCAGGGGAGCTTATACCGTGAACGAAACAATTGCCGATTCGGTGTGCATAGTCAAAATTCACATTGAAGAAATTTACGGCAAGAAAAACGACACAATGTAACAAAGCGTGTTTCAGCGTTATCGGTTTTTTATTTTCTAATTTTTAATACAGAAAGGCGAGGATGCACCAATGAAAAATCTGCTTGAAATGCTCAGAAACAATCCTTATCCGGGACGCGGGATAGTTGTAGGCAGAAACCGCGTTTATTATTTCATCATGGGCCGTTCCGTGAACAGCCGCAACAGAATTTTTTCGCTCACCGTGGACGGCATCCGCACGGAAGCTTTTGATGCAGGCAAAATGCAGGATCCGAGCCTGATCATCTACCACCCCGTCCGCAAAACGGAGGAAGGTCTTATCGTAACAAACGGCAATCAGACCGACACAATCCGCGACCACGGCTTTATCGGCGGCTGTATGCAGCGCGAATACGAGCCTGACGAACCCAACTTCACGCCGAGAATTTCCGCAATGCTCTACGACGACGGAAGTTTTGACATCTCAATTCTGAAACATCTCGACGGACGCTGCCTGCGCGAATTTTTCAGCTACGAAGGCTGTGACGAAGGAAAAGGCTATTTCATCAGCACCTATCAGGGCAACGGGAACCCGCTTCCGAGCTTCGCCGGAGAGCCTGTGGAAGTTGAAATGCCGGAGCCTGACGAGCTTTGGGCGGCACTCAACGAAGACAACAAGGTTTCGCTTTACACGAACGTCAACGGCGAAGTAAAACTTTACAATAAAAATCTGGGAGACTAAGACTATGAAAGAATTTGAACTCAAATACGGATGCAACCCTAATCAGAAACCCGCGAAAATTTTTATGAGAGACGGCTCGGAGCTGCCTATTACGGTTCTCAACGGCCGTCCGGGCTTTATTAACCTTCTTGACGCTTTCAACTCATGGCAGCTTGTAAAGGAGCTTAAAGAGGCAACGGGACTTCCATCTGCCGCGAGCTTCAAGCACGTTTCGCCGGCAGGCGCCGCCGTCGGTCTTCCTCTCAGCGGTACAGACAAAAAAATCTATTTTGTGGAAACGGAAAAAGAACTCAGCCCCATAGCCTGCGCATACATCAGGGCACGCGGCGCAGACAGGCTGTGCTCATACGGCGACTGGGCAGCGCTCAGCGACACATGCGACGCGGACACGGCAGAATATCTCAAGGCGGAAGTTTCAGACGGAATAATCGCACCGGATTACACGCCGGAAGCACTTGAAATTCTGAAAACGAAGAAAAAGGGCAATTACAACGTCGTAAAAATCGACTCCGCTTACGTTCCCGCGCTTCAGGAATATAAGGACGTATTCGGTGTAACCTTCGAACAGGGACACAACAATTTCAAAATTGACGAAACTCTGCTTGAAAATATCGTAACAAAAAACAAAGAGCTTACGAAACAGGCAAAGATCGACCTCATCGTTTCGCTCATCACGCTTAAATACACTCAGTCAAACTCTGTCTGCTACGTCAAAGACGGACAGGCAATCGGCGTCGGCGCCGGACAGCAGAGCAGAATTCACTGCACAAGACTCGCCGGAAGCAAAGCCGACAACTGGTATCTGCGCCAGAGCCCGAAGGTTCTTTCGCTTCAGTTTGTCGACAGCATTAAACGCCCCGAACGCGACAACGCCATTGACGTCTATATCTCAGACGAATACGAAGACGTGCTTGCCGAAGGCACATGGCAGAAAATATTCAAGGTAAAACCGGAAGTCTTCACCGCGGAAGAAAAGAAGGCCTGGATTGCGACACAAAGCGGCGTAACGGTCGGCAGCGATGCGTTCTTCCCGTTCGGCGACAACATTGAGCGCGCAAGAAAATCAGGAGTCCAGTACGTTGCGGAACCGGGAGGCTCAATACGCGATGACAACGTAATCGAAACAGCAGACAAATACAACATGGTTCTTGCCTTCACAGGCATGCGCCTCTTCCACCACTAAGGGCAGACGCTTATGAAGCTCATCATTGTAGGCGGAGGCGGAAGAGAACACGCCATAATAAAAAAACTGAAAGAAAACCCTGCGGTTGAAGAAATCTTCGCCCTGCCGGGCAACGGCGGCATGACGGACGATGCGGTCTGCGTTGACATCAGCGCAAAAGACATCAGCGGCATCGCAAAATTCGCAAAAGAGAACAGCATAGACTACGCCGTGGTAGCACCGGACGATCCTCTTGTTCTCGGCTGCGTTGACAAGCTTGAAGATATGGGCATCCCCTGCTTCGGACCGCGCGCAAACGCAGCGATTATCGAGGGCAGCAAGGTTTTTTCAAAGAACCTTATGAAAAAATACAACATTCCGACAGCTGCTTACGAAGTGTTCAGTGACCTGAACGCCGCGCTTGCCTATATCGAAACGGCACCGATGCCGACGGTTGTCAAGGCGGACGGGCTTGCTCTCGGCAAGGGCGTAATCATTGCCCAGACAAGAGAAGAAGCCAAAGCGGCAGTGCTTGAAATTATGCAGGACAAAAAATTCGGCGCAAGCGGCGATCGGATTGTTGTCGAAGAATTCCTTGAAGGACCTGAGGTTTCCGTACTTTCCTTCACGGACGGCAAAACCGTGGTGCCGATGATTTCCTCAATGGACCACAAACGCGCAGGAGACAACGACACCGGCTTAAACACCGGCGGCATGGGAACTGTCGCGCCGAACCCGTATTACACAAAGGAAATCGCTGACGTCTGCATGGAAAAAATATTCCTGCCGACAATAAACGCGATGAACGCGGAAGGCCGCACCTTCAAAGGCTGTCTCTATTTCGGGCTTATGCTTACGAAGGACGGTCCCAAGGTCATTGAGTACAACTGCCGTTTCGGCGATCCTGAAACGCAGGTTGTCCTTCCTCTGCTTGAAAGCGACCTGCTCACGGTAATGAAAGCCGTCACCGAGGAAAAGCTTTCAAAAACGGAGGTACGTTTCAGCAAAAATCACGCCTGCTGCGTAATAATGGCGTCAAAGGGCTATCCGCAGAGCTACGAAAAAGGTTTTGAAATGAATATTCCGGCAGAAATATCGGACAGCGTCTACGTCGCCGGAGCGCTCAGAAAAGACGGAAAACTCCTGACAAACGGCGGACGCGTACTCGGCGCAACGGCCGTTGAGGAAACGCTTGAAAAAGCGATAAAATCCGCCTATGCGCTCGTTGACAGAATAAGCTTTGAAAACGCTTATTTCCGCCGCGACATAGGCGCGCGCGCAATGAAAGCCGGTAAAGAATAATGGTCTACAGAGTTTTTGTTGAGAAAAAGGCAGAGCTTGCCAACGAAGCAAAAGCTCTGCTGAATGACCTTAAAACGCTGCTCGGCATAACGGGGCTGACAAACTTGCGCATTCTGAACCGTTACGATGCGGAAGACATAGATCCGGAGCTGTTTGAGTACGCCAAGAAAGTTGTCTTCTCCGAGCCGCAGCTTGACACGGCAGCGCGTGAGCCCGATTTCGGCGATGCAGTCGTTTTCGCCGTTGAATATCTGCCGGGCCAGTTCGACCAGAGGGCCGATTCTGCGGCGCAGTGCATACAGATAATATCAAAGGGCGAACGTCCTCTCATACGCTCGGCTAAGGTCTATGCGCTCTACGGAACGCTGACGGAAGCCGAAATCGCGGAAATAAAGAAATACGTAATAAACCCCGTTGAAGCGCGCGAAGCCGAACTGACTCTCCCATCTACGCTTAAAACCGCGTACGGCGTGCCGTCGGAAGTCGCGGTTATAGACGGTTTCAGGGATTTTACAAAAGATCAGCTGTCGGAATTTCTCACAGCCAACGGGCTCGCCATGGACATTGACGATCTGCTCTTCTTTCAGGCTGCGTTCAGAAAAGAGGGGCGCGACCCGACAATAACGGAAATAAAACTGACAGACACCTACTGGTCGGATCATTGCAGACACACAACCTTCAACACTATAATCGACAGCGTAAGCTTTGAGGACAACTTTCTCCAAAGCTGCTGGAACGAATATCTTGCAGCAAGAAAAGAGCTTGGCAGAACAAAACCCGTATGTCTTATGGACATCGGGACGCTCGCGGCAAAATATCTCAAAGCGCAGGGAAAGCTCGAAAAGCTTGACGAATCCGAAGAAATAAATGCCTGTACGGTTAAAATTGAAATAGAGGCAGACGGTGTAAAAGAGCCGTGGCTTCTGCTTTTCAAAAACGAAACGCACAACCACCCTACGGAAATAGAACCGTTCGGCGGCGCTGCCACCTGTATCGGCGGTGCAATCAGAGACCCGCTTTCGGGGCGTTCTTATGTGTACGGTGCAATGCGCCTCACGGGCGCGGCAAACCCGCTTGCGCCGGTCAGCGAAACGATTCCGGGCAAACTTCCGCAGCGCAAAATCGTTACGACCGCCGCAAACGGCTATTCTTCCTACGGAAACCAGATAGGGCTTGCCACCGGCATAGTTGACGAAATCTACCACCCGGGCTACGCGGCGAAGCGCATGGAGATAGGGGCGGTTATAGCGGCTGCCCCCGCTGAAAACGTGCGCAGGGAGCGCCCTGCCCCGGGAGACGTCGTAATCCTTCTCGGCGGAAGCACGGGACGCGACGGCATAGGCGGCGCAACGGGCGCCTCCAAGGCGCACGACAGCCATTCCGTCGAAACCTGCGGAGCTGAAGTTCAGAAAGGCAACGCACCCGAGGAACGAAAGCTTCAGAGGCTTTTCAGAAATCCGGAAGCAAGCAGGCTTATAAAACGCTGCAACGATTTCGGAGCCGGAGGCGTCTCAGTCGCCATAGGCGAACTCGCTGACGGTCTTGAAATAAATCTTGACGCCGTACCCAAAAAATACGAAGGACTTGACGGCACGGAGCTTGCGATAAGCGAATCACAGGAACGCATGGCGGTCGTCGTCGAGGCGGCGGAGCTTGAACATTTCCTCGCGCTTGCCGAAAAGGAAAATCTTCAGGCGTGCAAGGTCGCCGAAGTAACCGAAACGCCGCGGCTTGCAATGCACTGGAACGGAAAGACCATCGTTGACATCAGCCGCGAATTTCTGGACTCAAACGGCGCCGAAAAACATATCACCATAGAAACGGTAAACTCCGAACTTAAATCAAAAGAAATATCCGGAAGCTTTGCGGAAAATCTCCGCGCAACCGCCTCTGACCTGAACTGCTGTTCAAAGCGCGGACTTGCCGAACGCTTCGACTCCACAATAGGCGCGGGCACGGTGCTTATGCCCTTCGGCGGCAAAAACCAGCTCACGCCTGTACAGGCGATGGCGCAGAAAATTTCGGTTGAAAAGAAACACACCGATGACTGTTCCTTAATGAGCTGGGGCTATAACCCGTTTCTCACGGAACAGAGTCCCTGCCGGGGCTCGTACCTCGCCGTTGTGGAATCCGTATGCAAACTGATTGCAAGCGGCGCGGAATTCAAAGACGTCTACCTCACCTTCCAGGAATATTTTGAAAAACTCGGACACGACCCGAAACGCTGGGGCAAACCGTTCGCTGCCCTGCTCGGCGCGTTTAAGGCACAAAAGGAACTCGGAATCGCCGCAATAGGCGGCAAAGACTCGATGAGCGGAAGCTTTGAAAAGCTGGACGTTCCGCCTACGCTCGTATCCTTCGCCGTAACGACGCAGAAAACGTCAGACGTTGTCTCACCGGAATTCAAGGCGGCAGGACACAGAGTAATACGCCTTGCGCCCGAAAAAGACGAAAACGGACTGCCGAAAGCAGACTGCCTGCTTAAAATATTCTCCCGCGTCACGGAGCTTCTCAGAAGCGGCTCTGCCGTTTCCTGCTACACACCGTGCATAGGCGGCTGCGCGGAAGCGGTTATGAAAATGGGCTTCGGCAACGGTTTCGGTTTTGCCTTTGACGGCAGTCTCTCGCTTAAAGACATATTTGATTACGATTACGGCTCGTTCCTGCTTGAAGTTACGGGAAACGAAGAGCCTGACAAAACCTTCGGCACGGTCACGGACGACGGGCAATTCTCGTTCAAAGACGAAAAAGTACCCTTCAGCGAAATACTCTCGCTCTACGAAAACAAGCTTGAACCGGTATTCAGCTGCAACATTCCCGATGCGGAAGGCGTCTTCGGCAACTTTGAATACGCCGCCGAAACGCGTCCTGCGCCGCTTGTGAAATGCGCGCGTCCGAAGGTGCTCATACCGGCATTCCCCGGAACGAACTGCGAATACGACAGCGCAAAGGCAATGGAAGACGCCGGCGCAAAGACGGAAATAATCGTCGTTAAGAATCTGACCCCTCAGGCAATAGCCGAAAGCGTTGACTATTTCGCCAAACGGCTTGAAACGGCGCAGATGATATTCATTCCGGGCGGCTTCTCCGGCGCAGACGAGCCTGACGGAAGCGCGAAATTCATCACCGCCTTCTTCCGCAACGAAGCAGTAAAAGACAAGGTAACAGACCTGCTCGACAAACGCGGCGGACTTGTCTGCGGAATATGCAACGGTTTTCAGGCGCTTGTAAAGCTCGGGCTCGTGCCCTACGGCAGAATAATCGACACCGACGAAAACTGCCCCACCCTCACCTTCAACACGATAGCGCGCCATCAGTCACGCATAGTCAGAACGCGCATAGCGTCAAACAAATCGCCGTGGCTCGCGCTCACAAAACCAGGGGAAATATACAGCTGCCCCGTATCGCACGGCGAAGGGCGCTTCCTCATCTCCGACAAGCTTCTGCGCAGCCTTGCGGCAAACGGACAAATTGCGACACAGTACGCTGACCTTGACGGAAACGCCTCGGCTGACGTGCATTTTAACCCCAACGGCTCAGTCTGCGCCGTTGAAGGCATAACCTCTCCTGACGGACGCGTGTTCGGAAAAATGGGACACAGCGAACGCAGAGGCTTTGGACTTTACAAAAACGTACCGGGGAACTACGATAACCGAATGTTTGAAGCAGCAGTACAATACTTTAAGGAGGAGATATAAATGGCATGGAAATCTGACATTGAAATCGCACAGGAATGTGTGCTTGAACCTATCGGAAAAATCGCCGAAAAAGCGCACGTTGACGAGAAGTACATCGAACAGTACGGACGCTGGAAAGCGAAAGTTGACCCTGCGCTCATCAAGGAAACCGACAGAAAAGACGGAAAACTCATCCTCGTAACGGCAATCACCCCGACACCTGCCGGCGAAGGCAAAACAACCACCACCATCGGACTTGCCGACGGGCTCAAACTCATCGGCAAAGACGTAGTAGTCGCTCTCCGCGAACCCTCGCTCGGACCTGTCTTCGGCGTAAAAGGCGGCGCGGCCGGAGGCGGCTATGCGCAGGTTGTGCCTATGGAAGACATCAACCTTCACTTCACGGGAGACTTCCACGCAATAGGCGCGGCTAACAACCTTCTCGCAGCAATGCTCGACAACCACATTCAGCAGGGCAACGCGCTTGGCATAGACGTCCGCCGCATAACATGGAAACGCTGCGTTGACATGAACGACAGACAGCTCCGTTTCATCGCCGACGGACTCGGCGGCAAAGCAAACGGCACACCGCGCGAAGACGGTTTCGACATCACCGTCGCAAGCGAAATAATGGCAGTCTTCTGCCTCGCAAGCTCAATCACCGACCTCAAGGCGCGCCTTGCAAGAATAATCGTCGGCTACACCTTCGACGGCAAACCTGTCACGGCCGGCGACCTCAAAGCGGTAGGCGCCATGACCGCACTGCTCAAAGACGCGCTCAAACCGAACCTCGTTCAGACACTCGAAGGCACGCCTGCATTCGTACACGGCGGACCGTTCGCAAACATCGCGCACGGCTGCAACTCAGTCATGGCAACGCGCCTCGCGCTCAAAATGGGCGACTACACCGTCACGGAAGCCGGATTCGGCGCAGACCTCGGCGCGGAAAAATTCCTCGACATCAAATGCCGCATGGCGGGACTCACACCCGACGCGGTCGTCGTCGTCGCCACCGTCCGCGCCCTTAAAATGCACGGCGGACTTGACAAAAAATCGCTTAACACGGAAGACCTTGCGGCGCTTGAAAAAGGCATACCCAACCTTCTCCGCCACGTGTCAAACATCAAAAACGTGTATCAGCTTCCCTGCGTTGTCGCGGTCAACCGCTTCCCGACAGACACCGACGCTGAAATCGACTTCATCATCAAAAAATGCCGCGAACTCGGCGTCAACACAGTACTTTCAACCGTATGGGCAGAAGGCGGCAAAGGCGGCGTAGAACTTGCGAAAGAAGTCGTACGCCTCTGCGAAGAAGAAAAAGGAAACTTCACCTTCTCATACGAACTTGACGGAAGCATCGAAGACAAAATCAATGCCGTTGTCACGAAAATCTACGGAGGCAAAGGCATCTCAATCCTTCCGAACGCGAAAAAACAGATACAGGAACTCACAGCCCTCGGTTATGACAAAATCCCTGTCTGCATAGCGAAAACGCAGTACAGCTTCTCCGATGACGCGTCAAAACTCGGCGCGCCTGAAGACTTCACCGTAACGGTCAAAAACGTAAAAGTCTCCGCCGGCGCCGGCTTCGTGGTAGTTTTAACAGGCGATATTATGACCATGCCAGGACTGCCGAAAATTCCGGCGGCGGAAAAAATCGACGTCGACGAAAACGGACGCATTTCGGGATTGTTCTAAAAACAAACAGTCCGGCAGAGTACGAACCGGGCTCCTTCTTTCGGTTCGTACCTCTTAAAACTGCCGAAAATTCCGGCAGCGGAAAAAATCGACGTCGACGAAAACGGCAGAATTTCGGGACTGTTCTAAAAACCTGACACCTATTTGTGATACAAAGCAAGCTCCCCGCGCAGGCGGGGAGCTTGCTTTTTT
>JAUNNW010000118.1 GCA_030531285.1 Synergistaceae bacterium
CAACGGGCTTACCTCCGTTTGGAGCCGCACCACGTAATGCGTGAGAGAAATATAAGGCGCAGCTTCTCTGCCGAGAAACAGCCGCAAACGCAGACCTCGGCAGGTCATACAACTGTTTCAGAAAAGCCATGCCCGACGAAAAATCGTCAACCCCTCCCACTCTTTAAGGGGGCTTTTCAGAGCCCAAAAAACAACCCTGTCCCGAAAAAAAATCGGGATTTTTTTTGGCCTTTGAAAATTTTCCTTGAAGAAAATTGATAAAGCCCGATTACTACTCGTTTTTTCCCATTCTTCATTATTCATTCTGCATTGTTCATTAAATTTTTTTTCCCCAAGGGTTGTTTTTTGCCCGTTGAAAAGACCCCTTAAAGAGTAGGGACACGTAACGAATTTTTGGAAATTAACTGCTTGCGCAACGGCAATAATGCTGTATAATACACAGTACGGCGGAACGTATTCCGTTAGGTTTGTGTACTAACCGTGACGGATATTTGTTTGTTATAAATGGCGAAATCAGTTCTTGGTTATGCAAAATTTATTTTAGGGAGGAAACAAAATGAGAAGTTTCAAAAAAACAGCGGCAATTCCAATGCTCGTATCGTTCGTATTTGCGGCGTTTTCGCCGGCAATGGCAGCCGACGAAACGATAACAATCAGCGAGGACGGTGCAGTCGGTGTCAGACTTTACGAAGGAGAAAGCAAAACCGTTGACGGCAGTCTCACGATTAACAACACGGCTGGCGTCAGCGACATCTACGGCATTGTCAGCTGCGAAGCAGGAACACATTCCGTTTCCGCAGGGGAAACGCTTGCGATAGACCTCGGCGAAACCAATACGGCGTTGGGCTGTGTAATAGGCGTGTACGGTGACGGTCCTTCAGACAGCGCCGAACTTGCTGTTGAAGCAAAGAATATTGACATTAAAGCTAAAACTGACAGCGAACAAGGAGACGAATTTATCCCGATTGTGGCAGCAGGCATTCACAGCGAAAGCGCGGAAACTTCTGTCGCATCGCATGGAGATATAGCAATTTACGCCTCAGCTCACGACGGAACGGCATACGGCATTAATTTTGACAACGGCGGCGAAGGCGCGGCATACAGCATTGACAATATTGAGTCGGAAACCGGAAACATTGACGTTAAGGCAGACGGCGTTTATGCCTACGGCATTAATTCAGCCAACGAAACGCTTCAGGTCTATGCAGACGGCGCGCTTAACGTTGAGGCAAACGGTACGGACGGCGAGGCTTACGGCATCAAAACCCGCGGTGATGCGGTAATAGTTGCGAAGAATGAAACAATCAGCGCAACGGCAAACACCGCACCTGCCGCAGATCCGGCATACCCTGCTGTGGCGCTCGGCATCTACAGCGAGGGGCTGTGTACGTTCATTACAAGCAAGGATAAACTTGACGTTACGGCAAAAGCCGATGCCGCGTCGGGCATTACCCTTGTTAATGGCACGATGACCTCTGACGTTGTAGAAGGCTCCTACGGTTACGTATCAGGCGGAAACGTTGCAATTGCGGCAGAGGGCACAACGGCAGCGTCAGGCATTGCCTCTACGGCAGAAACCTTCTCTGCTTTTGCAACTGAAAAATTTGCGGTAAAAGCAACGGCGGATATGGAAAATGGCAGTGCGGGCGGTATCGTCCTCATTGGCAAAAACGCGGATATAGCGGCAAAAAATATTGAAATTACAGCGGAAGCCGCTCACGCAAACGGAATTACGGCAAACGTTAAGGAAATAACGACCATCGGAGTTATTGACAGTGAAACGACTGCGGACACGATTACAATCACGGCAAACGGCACGGACGAAGCCTACGGCCTCTATACAGACGCAGGCAGCGTTCTTGCGGTTGCGGACGCTGTCAAAATCACGGCAGCAGGCAATAATTCTTTCGGCGTTTACGCTAAAGGTATAAATTCGCAGCTTACGGTAACGAATACCGGCGATGAACAGGGAAGCATAAAGGCTGCCTTTGGTGTTACCGTCGCGGACGGTGCGACGGCAGCCATTGTCCGCATGAACGTTGAAGGCACCAATGCGGCGTTTAACGCTGTTGACGGCGGTGGTTCAGGTCTTATTGACGGTTCGTCTGCGAAAGGCGACGCGAAGATTGGGGCAGATTCAATGCTCAATCTGGAGCTTTCCGAAAGCGAGTGGACAGGCAGCGCGAAACCGGAAAGCAATTCAATATTCAGTCTTGAGGCTGAAGACAGCGTTTGGGAAGGCAGTCTGGACGCGTCAGGAACAGACGGTGTTACCGCGAGCATAGAGCTTGATGAAGAAAGCGTATGGACAGGCGCAGCCAACATCGGAAACGGCAGACTTGACGTGCTGGTGGAAGACGACAGCGAGTGGACTATGACCGGCGATGTGAACCTTGGAACGGGTACGCTGACGAACAACGGAACGCTGCGTGTATTGAAGGAAATCAATCTTACCGGAACTGTTGACACGACAGACGGAAATTTCGCCTTTGTGCTTGACGGACACAAACCTAACGACAGATTTATAGTCAACAGCACAATGACAGACCTCAAAAACGCCGGAGTGGAAGTTGAACAGGAAACAAGAGGCTTGCTGCTTGAAAAAGGTGAAAAAATGACGCTTATCACACAGGCGGAAAACTTCGACTATGAAGAAATGTCTGTAAGAGCCGGAATAAAAAAATATCTCTACGGCGCAGGCATTGAAGATTCCGCTCTCATGCTCACGGGACTCGGCATAGGCGGAGTTGCGGACGAAACAAAATCCTTCAGCGAAGCAAGACTTGCAGGCTCAGCAATGCTCAACAGCGCAGGCGACCTTGTAGCCTCAGCCGTAATGGAAAACGCGAAAGCTGAAACAAAAGACTGGGAAGCCTTTGCCGCGATACAGGGAAGCCACAGCCGTTACGAAACAGGCAGCCACATAGACCTCAACAGCTTCAACGTCGCGGCGGGGCTCTCAAAGAAAGTCAAAGACAACATAACACTCGGACTGTTTGTAGAAGGCGGCAACGGACGCTACACGACAGAAAACGAATTTGAAGACGGAAACGTGAGAGCGGACGGCGACATAAACTACTTCGGCGGCGGCGTATTCGCGAAAGTTGAAGGAAAGAAAACAGCCAAAGGACAGCTCCACGGAGAAGCAAGCTTCAGAGCGGGACATACGAACAGCGACTACAACAGCGAAACATTTAACCCCGGCGAAAGCACCCGCTTTGACACAAGCAACGCCTACATGGGAGCGCACGCAGGACTTGGCTACAAATGGGCGCTCAAAGACAACTCAAACATAGACACCTACGTCAAATATCTCTGGAACAGACAGAACAGCGATACACCGACGATAGACGACGAACAGTTTGACCTTGACGCGATAAACAGCCACAGACTTCGTGCAGGCTTCCGTTACAACGGCAAAGAAAACGAAAACGGCGTGAAATTCTTCGGCGGACTTGCCTACGAATACGAATTTGACGGAGCTGCCAAAGGACACATGGGAGAATACAGCCTGCTTGAACCTGACTTCAAAGGCGGAAGCGGAATGGCTGAACTCGGCATTAAATACCACAAAGCGAACAGCCCTTGGAAAGTGGAACTCGGACTGACGGGCTACACCGGCAAACGCGACAGCATAGGCGCGAACCTCGGCGCGTGGTATGAGTTTGGAAAGTAGGAGAAAGCCGGAAGCAGTAAGCGGTAAGCAAAAAAAACGTCATACCGTGCTTGACACGGTATCCAGAGGCTTTGAAAAGACCTTGAAAACCCAAAGACGCTGGATACCGCTATATTCTCCCTGCGGTTGATATTCCCTACGGTCATGGAAACATTGCGGTATGACGGAAAAAAGAAACAGCAAAACGGCTTAGGATTTAAATTCCTAAGCCTTTTTTTGTCAAATTGTGCCGTTTAATGGTATACTT
>JAUNNW010000007.1 GCA_030531285.1 Synergistaceae bacterium
ACAAATGAATTCAAAGCGGCAGGCATTTGGACTTATGTTCGTTTGCCTGCCGTTACTTTTTAGCAAAAGGGGGCTTAAAAATGATCAGAACAAAAGATAAAGAACTGAAACGTCAGCGCAAGCTGAGAAGAAAACCGAAAGAAGACAGCAAGGTGCCGAAAAATATCAGAACACGCAAAAGCCTGCGTTTTCAGGTGTCAGGCAGTCATCAGCTGAAATTCTGCAAAAACACTCCTCTGACAAAAGAGCTGAAACAGATACTCGGCAGAAACGTATTCAAAATCATACCGGAAGAAATGAAACGCCCCGGTTACGTTCCCGAACTATCAATCTATCTGGACAAAGAAAACCGCTGCATGGTACTCCGCGCTGACCTTGTGGAACACGAAGATTTAATCGTAACGGACGAACACGGCGAAGCCAAATTTGAACCCGATACCGAATACAAAAAATGAGGACTGACTTGTCCTCGTTTTTTTTTGCTTCTGCTCTATAATATTTTTTGTTTACGCTCTCTGCCTCGTTTCTGCTTGTGCAGCGTTCTTAATGAACTACTGACAAACAAGCGGAGCATAACGCCCCGCCTGTCGTTGTTAACAAGGTTATCTGAAAACTGCTACTTACTTCTTCTCCAGTTTTTCAAACTCTTTCAGGTCAAGTTCCCGCTTCAGTTCATCTTTTGTAGGCATATAGGGCAGATATTTTGCCGCGTATATCTGCGTGTTGTTTTCAGGCAGCGTGTATTCTACCAAAGTGTCGCTTTTGTCTGCGCAGAGTACAATGCCTATCGGCGGATTGTCTCCTTCGTTTGTCAGCTCTCGCGTGTAATAATTGACATACATCTGCATCTGCCCAAGATCCTGATGTGTTAATTTTCCTATTTTCAGGTCAAACAGTACAAAGCATTTCAGTATGTAGTTATAGAATACAAGGTCTATGTAAAAATGCTCGTCATCCATCCGTATATGCTGCTGCCTTGCCACAAAGGAAAAACCTCTGCCAAGCTCAAGAAGAAATTTTTGCAGATGGTCTATAAGTGCCTGTTCAAGGGTGCTTTCATAGTAATGTTCATTGACCGGCAGATCAAGAAACTCAAGCACGTACGGGTCCTTGATTATTCTTTCGTATTCAGGTTTCGGATTAAGTTTGTCGGCTTCTGCCGCAACTGTCTCCTTGTCACGGCTTGCAAGTATCCGCTGATAATACATACTGTTTATCTGCCGTTCGAGCTGTCTGGAACTCCAAGCCGATTTGACTGTTTCTTCGAGATAATAATTGCGTGCTTTTTCGTCAACGACCTTCATAAGCAGGCGGTAGTGAGTCCAGCTCAATTCGGAACGCAGTGCGTTCCGAATTGGAAAAGCAAGATAAAACTGCCTCATATTGCGCAGATTCCGCACGTCAAAACCTTTGCCGAATTCGGCGGTAAGCTTGTCCGAAAGATGCTGAAGCAGCTGTTTGCCGTAGGCTGCGCGGTCATTGTTTCCGCAGGCTTCATACAACTGTCTGCCTATATTCCAGTAGGCAGTGACCATGGCGGAATTTATTGCGCTGTACAACTGCTTTTGCGCGGTTATTATGTAACTGCGCACTGCATTGTAGGTTACAGAAACATTTGCAGAAATTTCCGTATTGCTGTTTTCAGAATCCACGGTTGCACCCCGTTCGTTTAACAATATCAATACACAGCGTTCCGTCCGCCGCTGAATCATTATACCACAATTCAACCGCTGTTTCGGACAAACAAGCAGCGAAACATAAACAAACACCGAGAGCGCCACCACTTATTTTAACGAAATGCACGTCAATATATCACATATTTTTCTTTCGCCTTACAGAACACAACAACTTGATTGTAACGGACGAACACGGCGAAGCCAAATTTGAACCCGATACCGAATACAAAAAATGAGGACTGACTTGTCCTCGTTTTTTCGTATTCACTGACACTGCTCTCAAAAATACATCAACGGCAAGAAAATAAAAAAGATCGCCGTAAGAAGACGTTCGCCTATATAAATCGAGCAATCTGCTGTCTCCGCTCTCAAGCGCCCTGTCGATTAAGCGGCACCCCCATCTGTCAGGCATACAATCGCGCATAAACGGAAAAAGTCCGTCTGCGCTGTAATACCACCCGCTGTCAGACATTTGCGGCTCAAAAACAAAGGCTTCCTCATCCGCCAGCCAGCTGTCGTCATACTTAAACGCATAACTTGCAGCGGAATTGCAGACAATCTCGCCGACTGTCTTTATGCCGTTCTGCCCCTCATAATTAACCTCAATAACAAGCCTTGCACCCTTCATTTTCTAATCCTCTTAGGCAGTCTGTCAATCTCAAGCTGCAAAGCCAGTTCGTCATTCTTCGACGCGATTAAATCAGCGATTCTGCCGTCAGCGCCAAGCGCGATAAACACAGAAAGATAACGGGAAAAACTCACCCCGCCGTCACCGGCTATAATTTTGCCAAGCGTATTCAGGCTGATCATCGCCCTCTGCGCAAGCTGTTCACGTGTCCACTTCCTCTTCAGCCTTGCGATTTCAATATCCCTGCCAAGCTTCTTGCACAAAGTCAGAGTCTTGCCCGTTGTATGCCTGTGCTGCATATTAAACCACCTTAATATAGAAGTTATTTTAACTATACTACCATACTTAGAATAGTTACGCAACACAAAACTCACCGGCATTTTAGATTTTTCTGAATTTTTCTGAATACAACAACTGCAAACTCTCATCACCATAACCTTTTATCAAGGCAACACAAAAAATGAGGACTGACTTGTCCTCATTTTTTGTACATTCTATTTTTTGCCGCTTATGCGGTCATAATATTTTGCAAGATATATAATACGCTTCTCATCGTATTCTATCAATATTCTGCCGTATTAGACAAACTCCATTGAAGCGCCACTATACAAAAAATATATTCCCATAGTACACTATAAAAACTATGCAGAGCATTTTAATACCCCGCATAGTTAATTCTAACAGTTTCACCACAACTATTTGCAAAATCCAAAACTGTTGTCCAAAAATTCAAGTCTTTTCTTCGTAAATTCCTTAATCTGCTCAAGATTATTAGTGTCTTGACTTGGAACATCTTTCCATTTGTTGCGTTCTGTTTTTCGCACTACCGCAGGAATTTTACTGTCAAAGGCATCAAATTCAGCAATAATGTTCTCATAACTGAGGAGGGTTTCTCTCAATTCCTTGTATCTTGAGACAACTTCGTTGAAGTCGTATTTGTAAAGACACTGCCATAGCAATGTTCCAAGACTGGCTGATGGCACAACGGATTTTTCTGCATCAACAATCATTTGTCCGTTCCAATACAGTCCCCATGTACCATCCATATCATACACGGACGGCAGCCATACCGTTCCATCGTAAGTAACGTACGTAATATTCTTTGCCGTATTGTCAGGAGCACAAATAACATACGTGAACAGCATACTGTCAATTCCACGCGCAATCGTTGCCGCCGGCAACTTCGCAAGCAGATCTTCTTTGGAATTAACCTGTCGCAACGCCTGCGTAAATGCGTTGAAACTTGCGATTATATCTGCATCTTTTGCTTCGTCGCCCTGAAATTCACAGACAAAGCCTTCTGTGTTACTTGCATCATCCACTATTTTAGTAACATCTTTTGTAAGATACACAGGAGTATTCCAGTTGTCTGCCATCAAAATCGCCGAATGAAGTTCCTCATCATCTTTTAGACCGAACATCCAGTCGTCCTTTGCAATGTTCAGCGTATAAAGTCCAAGGAATTCTCCATTGTAAAAAATTATGATTGGATATCCGTCAACAGCGCCTCCATTCGGCGCTTTCTCAATTCCGTCGTTTTGCTTGTTTGACATGGCAATTTTACCGTAGAGTTTTCCCGACACGACATTTCTTGCCTGTGAATAATCAATCCAGTTAGCTTTCAGAGTGTACTTGCTCTGCTTGCCCCATGTTTCTCTGAGAACAATCTTATTCTTTTTGTCATACGTGTCGTCTTTATACAACTGAATGTTGTAATTTTTCTTCGGAAATCCGGCAGAGCTTCCGCCCTGCACCTTCAATGTGGCATACGATGCGAATTCCTCCGTTTCTGCATCGTTGAAGTAATCAACCTCAACTTTAACTTTTTTATCCTTTGATACACCGTCAAGCGAGCCTCTTATATTAAGAATAGGCATATCTTTTATCTCTGATTCTTCAAGCGCCTTTTCTGTTTCAACGCCACAATCAAGGCATTTGTAATGAACCCTGTATTTATCATCTTCAGGCTTGATTGCAGTAATCACATTTTCCAAATGAGATCCTTCAGTTTCAAAATACTCCGTACCTGCTTCGCCACATTCGCATGATTTGTAATACGTTGCTTTCTCAGTGCAACTTCCCGCACTTCTCAAATACTGCTCCGAGACAACTTTACGGTCAAAAACATGCTTATGACCGCTGTCACCACCGCAACCCCCAACAAAAATTACCGCAACAAACAGAAGTAATACTGTAATAATCATTGAGATAAATTTCTTTTTCATTTTGCAATCCTCCTCTAAATAACAGACGTGTTTGACAGGCTTCTTCCACCGCCGCCACTCCGCAGATGCTAAATTATTTTCGCTTTAAGCCTATATAATGTAAAAATACTAACGCCTAAAGCTGATTTAGTCAATGCTTAAAGTCTATTATATTTTAGCAATAAATGTTAGATACTAACAGTACACGGAGGTATTTTATAATGCTTGGAGCGAGAATTAAGGAGTTCAGAACGGCTGTGAGAATGACTCAGGAGGAACTTGCTGAGAAATTATTTGTGTCTGTGGGTTATATTTCTGAGATAGAAACAGGAAAGAAAACTCCGTCGCTTCAGCTTCTTGTTCAGATTATAGATCTGCTCGGCTGTTCGCCGAATGAGTTGTTTGAGTATGAGGAAAAGGAAGACAAGTGTGAAGGTTGCAGTTTCAAAAACACGGACAATACTGTTTCGGAAACGCTTGAGCTTATGGCAAAGCTGGGACCTGACGAGAAGTTTAAGGTGTACAGCTACGTAAAAGACCAGTATTTTATTTCAGAAGCCAAGACAAAAAGATAACTCCGCCTGCGTACGCCGCGGCGGAGTTGTTTTTTTTATTTTTCGTTTATGTACGTTTGACAGCGTTATACCTGTTCAAATCGTTTCAGCGCAAATGTGTCAAGTAAAACATGGCACATTTGTTCAATTTATGCGGCGAATTGCATTGAACAACATCTGGAACATAACGAAACAGAAAAGCAGGCACCAATGCGGCTGCCTGCCCTAAAACTTGTCATAACCGGCGGCAAATACGGTTACAGAAGAAATGACGGGGTATTGGTTGTTCCAATAGGCTGTCTGAGAAATTAAGGCAGAGTTTTTTTGTTTTTTGTTAAATTCATTTCACCATGTCAGAATATTTTATCAGGCTGACACAGCCGAGTTCTTTTGCTGATTTTACGCAGCCGGAGGTAAATCCGCTTTTTGAGAAAAGATAATAGTGCTTTTGTTTATGAGCAAACAACTGACTTCTTTTAACAAGCGTCTGCAAAATATCAGCTCCCGTTATTTCATTCTCCCACTTGCATTCGCAGAATATTGCGTTGTCTCTGTTTTCTTCGCCCATAATGTCTATTTCAGTTTGCCCGTGTCTGACTGGGTCGTTGCCCCACCAGCGTCCAAGCGAGTTAAACACAATAGGCGTTTCACCCGCAAGCAGCTTGCGCCACAGATACTGTCTGCATATTTCTTCAAACACCTGTCCCATATACGATGAAAGCTGCGGGGCTATGCGCGAATAGGCAAGTTCCGCACCTCCGCGCAAAATCACTGAGCTGTTGTCCGGTATAAATCTGTACCAGAAGCGGAACATATTGTCCGCCAGCCTGTATATCGCCTTCCTTGATATTTTTTCGCCGTACGGTATTTCCTTTTGTATGATGCCCAGATCAACAAGATTTTTCAGGTAGACCGCGCAAACATTGCTTTGCTCAGCTACCCTCGTTGATATTTCAGACATTTTAGATGCTCCGGAGGCAACAGCCGATATAACCGCGTTATAGACGGCAGGCTCGCGAACCTCCTGTTTCAGAAGATTTTGCGGCTCTTCAAAAATAAATGACGACGGGTTCAAAAAAATATTTTTGATATTTTCTTCTACAGACAGGTTCGTATCCGTCTGCAAGAGGTATTGCGGTGTTCCTCCAAGCATACCGTAAAGCAGAGCCTGTTCTTCTGTCGTTTTCCCGTTCAGCATAAGTCTCGCGCTGAAAAAATCAAACGGCAGAATTTTCATCTGCGCAGTACGTCTGCCGTATAGCGGAGCTTTGTAGGACAACACTTCTTTTTCCATATAGGACATGGAAGAGCCGCACAAAATCAACATAAGTTTTGATTTTTCACGGTATTTGTCAATAAGAAGCTGTAACGTTGAAGCAAGACTTTTCGAACTGGCGGCTGCGTACGGGTATTCATCAATTGCAAGTATGAGGCGTTTGTTTTCCGACATTTTAAAGACATGTTCAAGCGCCTCCTGAAACGATGAAAACGTCAGATCGGCTGCGTCAAACGAGGCGTACTCGAGAATAGTGCGGCTGAAATTTTCCAAATTCTGCTTCTCGCTGCTTTCAACACCTGTAAAATATACCGCGGGTCTGCTTTCAATAAATTTGTTTATTAACGCTGTTTTTCCGATACGCCTGCGTCCGTACATGACAACAAACTCAAACCGTTTCGAATTAAACAGTTTATTGAGCGTCTCAAGTTCGCGTTCTCTTCCTACAAACATACAGCCCGCCTCCAATCAAATTAACCGGCTACTATAATATTTTATAGCACCTTATAAAAATTTAGTCAAGTACGATTTGCCAAATCGTACTTGACTAAATTTTTAACCAATCCAAAGTCTTTACTATTGCCAGTCTAAAGTCTGCGCGGATTATTCAGTTGCAAACGGCGTTTGCGCAAACAAAACTCAAACCGCGCTAAAATTCGCGCACTGCCGTAAGCGTCGCGGATATACTGTTTTGGCTTCCGGCGAAGCCTTGCAGTCCTAAATCAAGCCGCCACGGGCTGTTTTGTTTTTTGTAAGTCACACCAAGTTCCGCCATTCCGCTGCCGCCGGAAATATCCGGCACACGAAAATCTTCGGTATCCGCCCACACTTCCGAACTTAGTATTATTCCTTTGTTGCTGTTAAAGCAATATTCGTAGGCAAGCCCGAAATATCCGTTCAATGCATTCTTTTTCTTTGTGCTGTAACGAAAACCGGCGCGCAGTCTTGTTAAATCCTGCCCCGCAACGTGAAGGTCGTAATCATTAACGACAAACGCCGCGCTGACTCCCAGTTCTTCCATAAATTTGAAATACGTGTTCAGTTCGCCGTTTTTGACAGGCGAAATTTTGCCTATTGTTAGGTTGATAAGCCCGTAGCCGCCCTTGTCATAATCGTAAGCGTAATTTGTGCCGGATATGGTAATCATGTCATCGCTTGCAAAATCGCCCCACACTTTTCCGGCTGCGGCGGCAAACTGCGTGTACCAACGTTTCGGGGAATCGTAGCGCAGGAAAAGACCTCCGCCCATATAGGCTGTGTCGCCCTGTGAGGTTATGCTGCAACTGCCTGTGGGCAGTGAATAAGTATCCGTGCTTTTGTAACGACCTCTGCCTGCCTGAAAGAGAATACCGTACAAAAATCTGTCTGACGTGCGTTTCGCAAGTCCTGCGACAAAGTTGCTGCTGTCAATATTAACGTCGCCCATGGGGCTCATTTCGCTGTGTGTCCAGTTTGCGGCGAAGAACGGATTAAACTTTCCCTTTGACTCGCTGGCTGCGAACATCGCGTTTTCCATTCCTGCGCCGCCGAGAAGGTTGTTGGCGTCGGATATTAAATCCACCGTTGAAAATTTTGACTGCGCTATCGCAGAAGATTCTGCAATTATCGCAGACACCACCGCATCATCGCAGTAAGCAGCCGAACAAAACACGGTCAGGTATGCAAAAACAACCGGCACAACAATTTTCGTCAGTTTTTGAAATATTTTCTTCATTAAAATTCCCCCCGTATATACTGGTTAAATTCAGCGTTTGGTCAGGTATGCCCCGCTGAATTTGTATTTGACTGAAAACAGCCTAACAAACGTTACGACATATCAGCCAGGTCAAAATCGCCCCAGTTTTTCCACGAAACATAGCGGGCGCCGTTGATTTGACACGAAATTTCGCCGGTATAGAACACCGTTGGTTCAACCTTGTCCGAGCTTCTTAACTCGGCGTATTTTCTTGCGCCGGCAGACATTTTTTTCTCTGTTCTACTGTCGCTTTTAATTTCTATCGCATAGGGACGTTCCCATTCGGCAACGGCATCAACTTCCAATCCGCCTCTGTCGCGGTAATACGCCAAATTCGGTCTTTTCGCGGCGTTCAAACGCGATTTCAAAAGTTCCGCAACCGCAAAATTTTCAACTATCGCACCCTTGTGCCTGCTTAAAAGCAGTTTTTCCTTTGAGTTAATCCCCAGCAACGAACAGAGAAGACCTGTGTCAGCAAAGTAGAGTTTGGGCGATTTAATCAGCGCTTTTCCGAGGTTGGCTGCAACTGCGTCAAGAAAATATATAACTGATGACGCTTCCAAAATCGACAGCCAGTTTTTAACCGTTGGAGCGGATATGCCAAGATCGCGCGCGATACTGTCTTTGGAAAGTATCTGTCCGCTGTACACGGCGCAGAGCTGAATAAATTTTCTGAAAGAAGATACGTTGGACGGGTTTATCATATCTTTCACGTCAAGGTCAAGATACCCGTTTATGTAACTTTCATACCAGTCCATGCGGTCAAAATTTTTCCGCAAGTCATATAACGGCGGATACTGCCCATAAAATATCAGGTCATAGACATCTTTGGGCAGCAAATTCTCTGCTTTCAGTTCGCTGATTGAAAAGGGCAGCAATCTCAAAAATGCGGCTCTGCCGGCAAGGCTCTCCGCCATATTTTCTTTCAGCCTAAACTGGCTGGAGCCTGTGAGAATAAACTTGCCCGGCGTAAAATCACAATTATCGGCAAAATATTTTACCGCGTCAAAAATATCCGGCACCTTCTGCGCCTCATCAATAATCAGCCCGTCGGGAAAAGCCCGCAGAAAATCTATGGGATTTGCGCCTGCGAGTTCCCTGAAACTTTTGTCATCAAAGGAAATATATCGCTTTTCGGGAAACACAAGTTTTGCAAGCGTAGTTTTTCCACTCTGACGCGGGCCTGTAATTCCAACTACCGGAAACTGCGAAGCCAAACGTTTCAGAGCTTTTTCCGCCGCCCTTTTAATCATTTCGCACCTCCGTACTGCACCAATCTAAAGTCTTTGCTGCCGCCAATCTAAAGTCTACACTATCTCCAATCCAAAGTCAAGAGCAAAATATTCAGCGCAGGACAGCGTTCGCGCCGTTTCGTTTTACAAAGTTACGTACGCTGTTTTTCGTAACTTTCCGGTTCTTTTTCGCCAAGTCTCCACGTCGTCCATTCGCTCATCGGTTTTGCGCCGTGAGCGCGGTAAAATTCTATGCTCGGCGTGTTCCAGTCAAGGCAGCACCATTCAAACCGTTTGCAGCCGCGTTCTTTTGCGAGATTCGCAAGATAGTTAAACAAAGCATTGCCGCAGCCTTTGCCGCGATATTCCGGCAGAACGTACAAATCTTCAAGCCAAATGCCCGCCCTGCCGACAAAGGTTGAAAAATTTTGAAAAAACACGGCAAAGCCAACGTCTTCACCGTCAAGCGACACAAAAAGGACTTCCGCTTCGCGGCGTTTGAAAATTGACTGACGCAGCGTTTCGGCTGTTGCCTCAACCTGCTCTTCCATGTGCTCGTATTCGGCAATCTTTTTGATGAAATACAATATTTTTTCTGTTTCGCTTTCCTCTGCGAAACGAATTTCAATTTTGCTCATTTTATTCCTCCGTAAAGTTCAACTTCGTTTTTATCGTCTATCGGCGTAATGCTGACATGCACGCGTTCCTCGTGCGACGTCGGCACGTTTTTACCGACAAAATCAGGGCGTATCGGCAGTTCTCTGTGACCGCGGTCAACAAGCACCGCAAGGCGTATAACTGACGGCCGCCCGAAATCAAGCAGCGCGTCCATAGCCGCCCTGGCTGTTCTGCCCGTGTACAGGACGTCGTCGACAAGTACAACTGTTTTTCCTTTCAGTTCGCACGGAATACTGCTGTCCACCGTTTCAGGTTTGCTCGGCAGCTCGTTAAGGTCATCTCTGTGAAGCGTAACGTCAATCTCTCCGACAGGAATTTCAACGCCGGTAAAATTTCTGATGTTTTCCGCAAGCAGTCCGGCTATAGGAATTCCGCGCCGCTTAATGCCCACAAGGCAGATATTCTCCGCCCCGTTTGTTTTCTCTATTATCTCATGTGCCATTCTGGCAAGCGAACGCATAATCTGCGCTTCATCCATAAGTTTTGCTTTAAGCTCCATATCGCACACCGCCCTGTCGTTATAACTCCGCAGCCGCAGACTACACTAATTTCGCAAACAAATTTATTGCCCCAACGGAAATTATTCCGGTCACTATCAGCGACAGACTGCTGAACGCGCCTTCAACTTCTCCCATTTCCATAGCCTTGCTGGTGCCGATAACGTGAGAAGCCGTTCCCATAGCGACACCCTTTGCAATCGGATTGTTGATTCCGCAAAGCTTGCAGAATTCTTTGCCGAACATATTACCGGTTATGCCTGTCACACAGATGCCCGCAACAGTGAGGGGAACGCAGGCGGACAGCTGGCTGCTGAGGGCTATGCCTATGGGCGTCGTGATGGACTTCGGAAGCAGGCTAACGTAATCGTAACGCCCGAGTTTGAAAAGCAAAGCAGCGCAAAAGATAAAAATCCCATTCGCAAGCACGCCGGAAATTATTGCCGCAAGGACAGGCAGCCAATTCTTCTTCAGCAGTTCAAACTGTTCGTAAAGCGGCAAGGCAAGGCAAACCGTCGCCGGCGTCAGCAGAAAAGAAACCGCCGTCGTGTCTTTCGCGTATTCGGCGTAATCAATTTTGAGGAAAGATATTGCTCCGATTGAAATAAAAATAGCGAAAATCATCGGGTTAAGCAGCGGCGATTTGAAACGGCGCTGAACAGCGCAACCGAACAGAAAAGCAAAAATCGTTACTGCCGACGAAAAAAATATCGAATTAAAGCCGCTCATTGTCTTTGCCTCCGTCTGCTTTGTCAGCAAGATACTGAGCGGTTCTGCCTGATATAAACATTACGAAGAAAGTGGACAGAAATGCCGCGGCAAAATACAGATGCCACTTCGCCTCAAGAGTGCCCCATACCTCAATAAGTCCGACCGCAGGCGGAATAAACAGCACGGGCATAATTTCTATGAGAAATTTTGCTGTTTCCTTTATTGCAGAGACTTTGACAACTTTAAATTCAAGACAGAGGAACAAAATCCCCACACCGTAAATTCCGGCAGGAACCGGCAGAGGAAGCAGCTCATGCAAAAACTCTCCCGCAAAACAGACGGCAAGTATTAAAGCAAACTGTTTCAAGAACTTCATACGGCAATCACCCCGCACAGATTATAACGCAAAAAGAATACACTCAACATTTTTTCGTACGAACTTTTGTAAAACATTGCGGAACAAAAAAACAAAACCGCAAACGGCGGTTTTGAAAAAAGACGGAATAGCGCCCGTATCAGCAGTTCAGCAAAATTTCGTCAAACTGTCTGCAGTATTCGACAATTTCTTCCGCGCCGTATTCTGCGCTGTCTTCCGTGAACTCCATAACAGCCTCTTTTTTCGCAAAAGGCTGCCATTTTATTTCACCGACGTTTTTAACCTCGTGCTTATACAGCGACGGATCACCTTTTTTCATAAAGTTGACAAGGCATGCCTGCAGTGTTTCTTCCAAATCGGAATGGCAGAGATAGCCGCACTTCTCTGCATATTCGCTGTTGCCCAAAAGATGGAACAGGCACGCATAGCTGCTTGCTCCGAACTTTTCAATCGGGGAACCTGCTCTCCAACGGAAACAGCGCGCCGTCCCCCCCGCCTCGCTTTGAAGTCTGCACACCAAAAGCAGTCCCGCATCGCAGCCGAAACGCGAGAAAATACAATTCAGCGCATCTTGTTCCGCCGCACCCTGTTCAAGCTGTTCTTCATACAGTTTTTTCAGCAGTCTGCCTCTTTTAGAATCATCTTTAATCGCCGCTTTCAGATAGAAAGTTATCATTTCCGCGCTGTCTGCCTCACCCATGGAGGAAACCCACGAGCCGAATTCATTCTCAGCCATTCCGGCAAGAATATTGATATTTTTTGCAGTCCCGTCTGCAATTTCGCAGTATGGCCTGGAAGGAACAATTCCATCGCATACAGGCATTGTTACCTCGCAGCCGAGCGTTTTCTGCGCGTCAAGAATTTGTTCCGGCGCAAGCGCAAGCAGCTGTTCCATATTTTCGGCACCGGCAGCTTTTGCAAATTTTAAGCTAATCACGTTCTGTTGTTTAGACGTGTAAAGAGATTCAAAATTTCCAGCAAGGACAAAAATTTTACCAAAAAGTCCTTCAGCCTGTTTTATAACGCTCAAAAGCAGCGCGGATATTCCTCCGGCATGTTCGCCAGCTACAGTTATATTGTCAGGATCACCGCCGAAAGCCGCTATGTTTTCCTTAATCCATTTCAGAGCTTCAATCTGGTCAAGCAACCCAAGATTTTTAGCATCGGGATATTCTTCAGCTCCGGGAAGTCCCGAAAAATTTGCGAAACCAAGCAACCCGAGTCTGTAATTTAATGACACGAACAGGACGTCCTTATGTCTGCGTACAAAATCTCTGCCGTGATACAGCGGGACAGCCGAGCTTCCGCAAGCAAAATCCCCTCCGTGCAGATAGACAAGTACGGGGTGTTTTTTTTCACACCTTCCTGCGGATGTCCAAACGTTAAGCGTCAGACAGTCTTCCGACTGTGAAATATACCCTGCATAATTGCGGTTGCTTTGCGGCTGAACGGCAGAAGGTCCAAAATAATACGCTTCAAAAACCTCGTCGGAACTCTCAAGCGGCTGAGGAGCCTTCCAGCGTTCAGCCTTTGCGTACGGTATTCCGAGAAACGCGCGGACTTTTCTTCTCTTTTTTCCGACAAACGTCCCTGTACGCGTTTTGACCGCACAGCTTTCATCATAGTCTCCGGTAATTACGTTGTTTTTGCCGCAACCGTCTTTAATCGCCTCAATATCAGTTTCGTCAAGCGAAACACCCTTTGCACCATCCCCATATTCAGCGCGAAGCTTTCTGATTTTGTACATACGAACGGTAAACGACACGGCAAGAACAAGAATAGGAAAACCGACAACAAACTCCAGCATCTCCGCAAGATTATGGTAAATACTGTATCCCCACAGCTTCATGCACATCGCGTAGGAAATGAGAAAACAGACGACAACCGCTGCGAATAGCAGTTTTTTCCTGCGCGGAACAACCTGAAAATATTTCCGCGCAACAAGCTTTTCTGCCGCAACAAACAGGATATCACCGGCAAGCATTGAAACTATTCCGGAAAAAATGTTTCCTGTGCCATACGCGTCAGGCACGCAAAAACCAATACCGCAGCCTATGGCGCCGGCAAATGCAACTATAACATCATCAAAACTGAACAATTTTCTCATTCTGATTTACTGCTAAACTTTGCAGACCTATCTAAAATAAAAATTGAATTATAACTGCACGTTTATTATAGCATAAGCGGGAGGGGACACCTCCCGCTTTTTGTACTCTGTTTTCAGCCTATTGGATCTACTTCCTGTTTCTCTTGTACACAAGCCCTGCGAGCGCCAAAAGTGCCAGCGCGCCGAACCCTGCGTTGCAGCCGCCTGACGATGAGGGTTTTGTTTCTTCCTCTCCATCGTCCCAATCATAATCCACATGAGGCGCAGGAACAGGCGTTTCGCTGCCGCCCGTGTAGGAATATCCGCTTGGAAGCTGCACAGTTTTTCCGCCTTCTTTCACCTCCAACGTTTCGTCTCTGTAGTTGATTACCGTACCGCCGGTTTCAACAGAAATTTCGGTTTTCAGCGGCAGCGTAAAATACGGACGTTCGAGCGTCAGTATCGAGCCTTCGGCTGCCGTTATTTTTCCGCCCTCGTCAAGATCGCCTTTGTCTGGATTGTAGTTAATTTCCGTAAGCGTCACTCTGCCCTTGCAGACAAGTTCGTTGTATGGCAAAATTGTCGTTATGCCGGTTATTTTTGCGCCCTGTCCGCCCAAGCCGGTCAGAATGTTTTTATCTCCTGAAACCATTATGTTCTGTTTGTAGCTTCTCTTGTCTTCAAGCGACAGGTTAAAGCCCCACATAAGCAGTATATTTCCCGCTTTGACAGTGTTGTCAAGCGTAAGGGCGGTAAGATTTCCGTTTTCGTATTTCGTATTTTTTAGCACGAGCGAAGCAGCGCTCAGGCGGTCGTATCTGCCGCCGATTATTTCTTTGTGCAGGTATATATTCCTGTTTTCCGCATTGTATCCGTCAAAGTTGAGGCTAATGCCGTTTTCGTTCTTTTTCACCACGGCGTAGCCTGTCGCCGAGGCGCTGTCGCTTCCGGCAAGGGCAACAATTCTGTCCGTATCGCGGCACGGGAAAAATGAATCGCCGCCTGCGTTGAATCTGCAAAGGTCGTTTTCTGTGCCGTCAGACGGCGCGGAAAGCGTATCGTCCTTGTAGGTGATTTTGTATTCTTTCGCGTCTTCCGCAGACGTCTGCATAACTCCCGCTTCGCCTGATTTGGCGCCGCCTTTGACTGCGCTGAGGAAAAATATGCTGTCCATATTCTTCACGTTCAGAACAGGGCGTATGTCACGGATACCTACATTTGTATCGCCTATACCACCCTCATCGTTTACATAATATCTTACGGTTCTCCATCTCGTTGTAGCAAGCCACCAATCTTCCCCGAAACGTCTGGCAGAATGAGACAAGGATTCTGCCTCTTGCAAACTCAGCAGGGAGCAGCCTCCGTTTATTTTGTTTTCTATCGCGTCTGATATAGTTGAGGCATAAGCTCTGACTTTTCCGTTAACGGCAAAACCGCCGCTTTCAGTGCTGTCGAAACCTTCATACCTAAGCAGCTTAGTGTCCGAAAATTTTGCCCATTTATCGCCGTTGTACAATACTGTCGTGCTGTTTGTACCGTTAACGCGCGGCATTATGCTCAGCGCTTGAAAAATCCCGATTGTTGTTATACTGTATTCTCCGCTGAGTTCCGAGACATGGTCAAACTTCCCGTTTCCGTTTATCTTTTCACAGAAAAATCTTATCTTGTAATTTCCTGCCGGTAAATTGCAAGTCGGTATTTCAGCTCTGCCGCTTCCTGATTGGCTCACGTCCGCAGCCTTTGCATAGTTGATAAGGCGTCCGTTTTCATCGTAAAGCAGCGCCGAAAGGTACGTGTTTTCGCCTGTTGCCGCGTTTCTGTACTCAACAATTATTTTTTCCTCGGTTTTAGCAAATGACGTTATTTCAGGCGTCGCAATGCGGCTGTTTTTCAGTGTCAATTTCCATCCTTTGGAACCGCCGTAATCGGCAAGCGTAAAACCGCTGCCAACGGTAACAGCCGCTTTTCCGTTCGGGGCTGTCTTGAACACTGTCTGAAAGATTGGAGAGTTCAGATTTATTTGCAAAGCGGGGCGGGCTACGCAATTATCGTCGTTCACGCCATGACCGAATCCGTCAACGTCGCCCTTGCCGAAGTAGTTGACAATAGCGGCATTATAGTAGGGTTTGCCGGGTGTACGAAGCCACCAATCCTGAACAGCATTGCGGATGTTTCCTGAAACTTCATTTGCTTCATCTGTTGAAAGCGCGTAAAGCAGATCGTTATAGCTGCTCATTGAAGAAAAACCCGGGTTTCTCTCCACTCCGTATGCACTAACTCCGCTTTCCGTCATGTCGTGCTTCTCTATGTAGTTTTTCCCGTCAGCGGTGCCGCTGACTTCAGACCACGTCAGAGGCTCTCCTGTGTAGCTTTTCATCTTCGCTTCAAGTTCGTTGATTTTTTTGCGAAGGTCGGATACAGCATATTTGTTGTTGTACTGCGTACCGGCTTTGAACGGCGTGCTGCCCAGCCCAACCGACGTAATTATATAGCCGCTGTTTGCGTCTTTCTTGTACAACGTCCAGTTATGACCGGCAAAATCTGTTTTTTCGCCGATCTCGGAAAATCCAGCTTTAATTATCCCTGCCGCTGAGACGGGCGAGACGAAAGCAAAGACAACACTGATCAGGAGCAGGACTGAAAACAGTTTTTTAAGTTTGTCATACATGACATACACCTCCGAAAATTTATCTACACAACGTTATTATACCATTTCCGAAAGAATTTACACCACTTTTTTTAAGTATTTTTGCTGATTTTTCATTGCGTATTTTTACGGAATTTAGCCGTAATTTCGACCGCAGTAAAAAAGCTTGGGCTTTTTCTCCCAAGCCGTTTCGCGCTCTTATTACCGCCGAAATATTTTCGTCTTATTTCAGTTTGAAATCCCGGTATTTGCTGTAATCCTCGTGCAGGGATATTCTCACAGTCTGCTTGTTCATATCATATCATAGACAGAAGTGTGCACGGTCTCCCAAAAACCTGCGGGATTATCGCGCGTGCAGCGCGGAAAATCCTCGACAATTTTGTCAACGTGCGGCTATGAGGCTCAGGTGCGTCCGAGAAGCGGCCTTGCGCTGAAACACAGAGTAACAGTACTGAATACTCCCGGGACAATAGACTCCGACTAACGCGGTGAGATTCTTGTTATTCTTGCAAACTTCGGTGACAAACATTTTGCAATAGAGGTCGGTGACCGTATTGCACAGATAGTTTTTGCGGAAGTCACAAAGGCTGATGTTGCCCGCTGTGACGTGCTTGATGACACAGACCGTTCAGGCGGAGGCTTAGTCAATACAGGAAGAAGACAATTTGCAGCAGAGATATTTTTATCGCGGCAGAGATCGTTTTTTGTTCTCTGCCGCGATTATTTGTGCGTTATCCGTGTAGTACGGCTTTGCGAATGTTATTTGTCTGTTTCGGACAGATCAATATGCTTGCCGGAGGAGAATACCGACAGCAGCTTTGCGTTTGTACAGTCTGGCGAAGATGCGATGCTGTCTTTTGTAAAGTCGGTGTCATAGACCACTAAGTCGGCGCGCATACCTTTCTTTATGCAGCCAAAGTTATCCTGCTCCTTCATTGTGTATGCAGGGACAACTGACAGGCACTTCAATGCTTCGGCGGGTGAGACTTTTTCTTTCTCTCCCCGCACCTTGGGATTCAATGTTTTGTCCGGGTAACTTCTCGTAACAGCGCAATAAATCATTTTCGGTACAGTTCCGGCTCCGTCGGTATGGAAGCTCGCAGTAACACCCTTGTCAATGAACGATTTGATCTTGTACATTTGTTTGGCTTTTTCTTCGCCGTAAATTTTCGTTTCGTCTCCCTTTGTGTCATCTTTCCACGCAGCCCACTGAGGAGCAAGAAATACTGATATTTTATTGTCTTTGAGCCGATTCATATCCTCGTCCTCAATAAATGATACATGTGCAAAACCGTTGCGGTAGTCTTCATCAGGCATACCCTTGCGCGCTTCTTCAAAGCGGTCTGTCACATAATGAACAGCTCCCTCTCCCATAGCATGCGCGTGTACAAGAAGTCCGTTTTTGTTTGCTTTCCTTACTATTTCGGTAAATGTTTCTTTATTTGAGTCAGTCCACCTTTTGTAGCCGTAATAATTGTCACCCTTGCCTGCGGAAGCGGTGTAAGGCTTATTCGTCCAAGATGTGAGCGCTTCGGGGACGCCGTCAACGAAGATCTTGACCCCGATTATTTTAAAATATTCGTCATTGCATTGTTTTGCCAGAGAAATGATACGCTCAACTTCTTTCAAAGGATCTTTAGTTGTCTCGGATATCTGACATAATGCTCTGATCTTTAATTTAAGTTTCTTTTCCTGCGCAAGCTCTTTGTAAGCGCTGACCATCGGAAGAGCATCCGTCTCAAGGATTCCTGCCTCGCAAATGGTCGTGTAGCCGCGGGAAATATAGTCCTCCTGATTGTCAAGAATATGTTGTTTCAGATCCTCTTTGCTTATGGGCAAGCTCTCCACAATGTCAAAACGCGGAGTCTCAACAATGTATCCGGTAGGCTCTCCGTCAGCATCAACCTTTATGCCATCCGTGCCGTAAGTCGGAATCAACTCTTTCAATTTAAAATGTTCTATTGCCGCCTTATTGAGCAGCGCAGAATGACCGCCTCCGTCTATACATACAATGGGAACCGTAGTGGAAGCTCTGTCAAATACGCTATGGTCAAGTGAAGTCCCTTTATCTTTACCATTCGCTATATACCAGAAACCGAAGCCTTTATAGACTTCTTTTCCCGGATTTTTTTCAATAAATTCTTTCATTT